>CADEFG010000110.1 GCA_902826505.1 uncultured Acidobacteriota bacterium | reverse complement strand
ATATCCGCTTCACGAACCCAATATTTCATTGCCTCGGTCATATATTTGCGAAGTCCGGCGTGGCTGTAATTCAAATTAATAATGTCCGACCAATCCCACCAGGGAGTCGGGCGAAAATCGCCTTTGTAGTCTTTGTCATACCATTCGGGATGCTCCGATTGCAGCTTATTGTCCCACGCCGTGTGATTGGCGACCCAGTCTAAAATAACGTGAAAGCCTTGTCGGTGCGCTTCCGCGACGAAATGTTTAAAGTCGGCAAGCGTGCCGAATTCGGGGTTGACCGAGTAATAATCCTTGACCGAATACGGGCTTCCCAAAATGCCCTTGCGGTTTTTCACGCCGATCTCGTGAATCGGCATGATCCACAAAATATCAACGCCCAATTCCTTCAAGCGCGGCAGATGTTTTTCGGCGGCTTTGAACGTTCCTTCTTTGGTAAAAGCGCGCGTGTTGATCTCGTACATGACGGCTTTTCGCGCCCATTCGGGATGTTTGATCTTGACGTAAGAGACGGGTTGATACGGATCAGTATTTTGAGCAAAAACTGCGGTCAGACAAAGCGAAAAAATCGTTATCAATAAAAGTAATTTGCGCATAAAATCTCCCGGATGATTAATTTACAATTCCAAGATCGCGGCTTGATAGGGTTTCAACGCGCCGTCAAAATTATCGTAATTGCCGAATAAATAGCGGGCTTCGGCAAGATCAAACCCGACATTTGCCGTCGCCGCCCGGTCGGTAAAATTCAGCAGGATCAAAAACTTTTTATCATCCAATTCTCGCGTGTAAGCAAAAACGCGCTTGTTTTGCAGATCGAAAAATTCTGATTTCCCATAGATCAAAACCGGATTTTCCCTGCGAAAACGAATCATTTTACGGAAATAATTGAGCGGCGAATTTTCGTTCTTTTCTTCCGCCGCGACGTTGACCGTTTGATAATTCGGATTGACCTTGAGCCACGGCGCGCCGCTCGTAAATCCGGCGTTTTCGGAATCGTTCCATTGAAACGGCGTCCGCCCGTTGTCGCGCCCGATCAATTTTTGGGATTCCATAAATTCGTCCAGATCGCCGCCTTCGGATGCGATCAGTTTGTGCAGATTGATCGTCATAATGTCGCGGTAATCTTCGATTTTGTCGAAACGAATATTCGTCATCCCGAGCTCGTCGCCGAAATAGTAATAAACCGTGCCGCGCATCGTCAGCAGAAAAGTCGTCAGCATTTTCGACGAAATTTCGCGGAATTCTTCGGAATCATTGCCCCAGCGCGAAACCATGCGCGGAAAATCGTGATTGCCGAGATACACCGTTCCCCAACCTTTTTCGGCAAAACAAGCGTCCCATTTGCGGAAGATCTCCTTAAATTCGAGAAAATCCCAGCCTTCGGGCGACATCAATTTTTTGGCTAAATCCTTGTGTCCGAGATTGCTGATGTCGAAATGATACGACATATTCAGCTCGTGACGGTCTTCCGAAACATAATCCAAAACGTTTTCGACCGTTGTGCCCGGACCTTCGGCAACGGTCATAATGTCGTATTTCGACAGAACTTCGCGGTTCATTTCCTGCAAATATTCGTGGCGGCGCGGTCCTTCGGCATAATACTGCACAAAATTCCCGTTGTATTTCGCCGGTAAATCTTTAAACGGCAAATCTTTTGAAATAAAGGTGATGACGTCCATCCGAAAACCGTCGATGCCTTTGTCGAACCAGAATTTGACGATCTCGTAAACTTCCTCGCGGAGCTTCGGATTTTCCCAGTTCAGATCGGGCTGTTTGACGCTGAAATAATGCAGGTAATAGGAATCGGTCGGCGCGTCGTATCTCCACGCGTTGGCTTCTTCGTCAAAAAAACTCCAGCGCTTCGGCGGCGTTCCGTCTTCCGCCGCCCACCAGTGATAATAATCGCGATACGGATTGTCGCGCGATTTGCGCGCCTCCTGAAACCAGCGATGCTCGTCCGACGAATGATTGACGACCAGATCCAAAACCAATTTAATCCCGCGTTCGTGCATTCCGGCGAGCAATTCATCAAAATCCGCGATCGTCCCGAATTCGTCCATAATCGCGCGGTAATCGCTGATATCATAGCCGTTGTCGTCGTTCGGCGAAGCAAAGATCGGGTTGAGCCAGACGACATCAACGCCCAAACTTTTGATGTAGTCGAGTTTTTCGATGATTCCGCGCAGATCGCCGATGCCGTCGCCGTTCGAATCTTTGAACGAGCGCGGGTAAATTTGATAAACGACCGCTTCTTTCCACCATTTTCGTTGTGATTCGTTCATATTTTGATCAAAAGAATTTTACCCGCGAAATAGGCAAATCGTTTTTTCGCGAGCATAGTTTTAGGCTTCGCTCATTGTTACGCCGCGTGTTTCGGCTTCCAGAACATCGGCTTCGTCAATGTATTTCGGTTCGACATCTCTCGTGATGAACAGACAGGCGACCGCCGCCAAAATAAAACAAATGCCGCACAAAACCAGCGCGTTGCGCGGATCGCCTCTGAGAAGCGAATCAAAATAAAATCCGGCGGTGACATTGTTCATAATCTGCGGAATGCAGATGAAAGTATTCAGCAATCCCATATAAACACCGATTCGCTTCGGCGAAACGACCGAGGTCGTCATAATAAACGGAATCGTGATGATCGCCGACCAGGCGATGCCGACCAAGATCATACAATCGGCAACCCCGAAAATCGTGTCTGTTACGGGAAAAGCATCGTAAATATACGGAAAATTAACTGCCGCCAAAACACTGCGGAGTCCGTTGAAAACCGTCGTATCAACAATGCCGTAAAAATTATTCAAAAAAAGCATTGAGATAAAGCCAAGTCCGCCGATTACCAAAAAAACTGCATAAGTTAATCTGGTTCCGATTTTCCTCACGATCGCGGGAATCACAAAAGCCATCACGACGGTCGTGACATTCATATAAATAAAGGCTATTCCGCCGTGTGCCGAGCCGACGGCGTAATTCGGCGAATCCGTCGTCGGAGCATTAAACGAATGTCTGGCAATCGAATTCGAGAGATGCTGCCACATAAAAGGCAAACCATACCAGGAAAAAAGCTTTACCCACCAGATGAATTTCAAGGCTCTCGGCATATCGATAACAGCTTTCCAAATATCTTTGAATGCGTGAATGATCTTTCCGCCGATTCCGCCTTTGGCGGCTTGTTCGGCGCGAAATTCTTCGAGATTATCGGGCGGGTATTCGTCGGTCGTAAAATTAGTCCAAGCCATTGTCACCATCATTGCCACCACACCGATAATAAAAGAATATTTTACGATGTCGGGAATATGCGTTCCGCCTTTGGTGTCGTCTGAGACTCCGAACGAGAGCAAAAGTAACGGCATAAAACCGGCTAAAATCTGCCCGCCCGCGATCATAAATGTTTGAACCGAAAAACCGATCGTCCGCTGTTCGTCGTTGAGTTTATCGCCGACCATCGCCCGATACGGCTCCATCGCCGTATTCATCGAAGCGTCCAAAATCCAGAACAAGCCGACCGCCATCCAGAGCACCGACGAATACGGCATCAACATAACCGCCACGCTGCCCGTCAAAGCTCCGACCAAAAAGAATGGTTTGCGCCTGCCGAACCGCGTCCAGGTCCCGTCGCTGATCGCGCCGATGATCGGCTGAATGAGCAAACCCGTCACCGGACCGGCAAGCCATAAAACCGCCAGTTTCGATTCATCCGCCCCCAAATAACGGAAAATCGGACTCAAGTTCGCTTGCTGCAAGCCAAACCCGTATTGAATACCGAGAAACCCGAAACTCATATTCCAGATCTGCCAAAAAGAGAGTGTTGGTTTTCGTTGTGTGTTCATAATTTTTTGGTTTTCCCTTAGTTTGCTAATTCTAAAATCACGGCTTCATACGGCTTTAATTTTCCGTCGGTTGAAGGTGCGGCGTAATTGCCGAGTAAAACTTTCGCGCGGCTTAGGTCCAAATTAATATCGGCGACCGCTTCCTTTTCCTTAAAGTTTAATAAAATCAACAGTTTTTTGCCGCTGAGCTCGCGCGTGTAGGCATAAACGCTTTCGTTTGCTTTGTCGAGAAGCGTATATTTGCCGTAAATTAAAACCGGATTTTCCTTGCGGAATTTTACGATTCGGCGGAAATAATTGAGTGGCGAATTTTCGTCCTTTTCTTCCGCCGCGACGTTGACCGTTTGATAATTCGGATTGACTTTGAGCCACGGCGTGCCGCTCGTAAATCCGGCGTTTGCTGAATTTTCCCATTGAAACGGCGTCCGCCCGTTATCGCGCGCGGCGATTTTTTGCGAATCGAGAAACTGCTTTAAATCGCCGCCGGCGTCTTTGATCTGCTTATACCAATTGATCGATTCGATGTCTTTGTAATCTTCGATCTGATCGAATTTGATATTGTTCATGCCGAGCTCGTCGCCGAAATAATAATACGGCGTGGCTCTTTGCGTCATCAAAAACGTCGTCAGCATTTTTGACGAAACTTCGCGAAATTCCGCCGAATCGTTGCCCCAGCGCGTGACCATGCGCGGCTGATCGTGATTGCCGAGATAAACCGTGTTCCAGCCTTTTTCCGCAAAGCTTGCGTCCCAACGCGAATAGACATCCTTGAAATCGGTCAATTTCCAGCCGTTCGGGTCGATGATTTTTTTGGAATTCGGCAGATAACCGAGACCGACGCCTTCAAAATGATAGATCATATTGAGTTCTTGGCGGTCGGCATCAACATAATTATGCGCGTCTTCCATTCCGACGCCGGCTTCCCCGATCGTCATCACGTCGTATTTCGAGAGCACTTCGCGGTTCATTTCCTGGACGTATTCGTGTTTTTTCGGACCGCTGCCGTAAAATTTCCCGTAATCATCTTTGAACTCGGCGGGAATCGGTGGAAACGTCGTGTCTTTCGAGATAAAATGAATGACGTCCATCCGAAAACCGTCCACGCCTTTGTCAAACCAGAACTTGAGCATCTTATACATTTCCTCGCGGACTTTTGGGTTTTCCCAATTCAGATCGGGCTGTTTATCCGAAAAATAATGCAAATAATAAGATTTCGTGTTCGGTTCATACTGCCAGCCGTCGCCTTTATCGTCGAAAAAACTGACGCGTTTCGGCGGTGTTCCTTTTTCTTCATTCCACCAGTGGTAATAATCGCGGTACGGATTGTCGCGCGATTTGCGCGCCTCCTGAAACCAGCGATGCTCGTCCGACGAATGATTGGCGACCAGATCCAGAACGAGCTTGAGCTTGCGTTCGTGCATTCCCGCAAGAAGCGCGTCGAAATCCGCCATCGTCCCGAAATCCTTCATGATCGCTTCGTAATCGGAAATGTCGTAGCCATTATCATCGTTCGGCGAAGCAAAGATCGGGTTGAGCCAGACGACATCAACGCCCAAAGATTTAATGTAATCGAGTTTTTCGATGATCCCGCGCAGATCGCCGACGCCGTCGCCGTTCGAGTCTTTGAACGAGCGCGGGTAAATCTGATAAACGACCGCTTCCTTCCACCATTTGCGGTTCGGAATGTCACCGGCGGCGGTTGGCGTTTGAGGATTATTGACCGGCGTTTGATTTGGATTGTTCACCTGATTTTGACACGCGAGCATAGTCAGCAAAATCAAAGATAAAACGGCACGAACATAAAATTTTAGCGACACCATAAACAAACTCCTTAAACCCGAAAATTTCGGTCGAAAATCTGATCAACCTTTTCCATCCCGGAAATTGATTTCTCCTTGTAAAAAAGCAAAAATTTTCAGCGGCAGCGGTTGCGGTGCGATATCCGTTTCCCGGCTCACATTTCCGAACTTAACCGATTATAGAAAAGTCGGTTTTAGCAACGACGTGATTCTCAAACTTTCCGGCATTTGCCGTAAATTGAACAAAAATCTGCAATTTAAGGAGTCAAAATTTTTAACTGGTTTCAATTTACCGAAAAACGCGGCAAATTCAAATCAATCAAAAAGTTCGGGTAAAAAAGGAGAAGTTCCGGTTTGGAATTTCTCCTTTTTCAGCGGGACGCGATTTTTTTTATCGCGTCCCGGTCAAGTCATCCCAATTAGCTGTTTTAGAAACTAAATCGAGCAGCAAACTGAAGATTACGCTGTGCATCGCCGCCAAAGAAAGCGGTCGAATTGCTTTTACCGAAATTAGCGTTCGGAACCAAAACTCCGGCTGCCGTAAAGCTGCCCAAATTTGAATCCGGGTTGCCCAAATTAACCGTATTGAACAGATTAACGACTTCCAGACGAAGCTCCAAATTCATTCTTTCGGTGAAATTGAACCGTTTGAAAAGCGACGCGTCCGTTCGGAAATAACTCGGTCCGTGAATCGCATTGCGCTTCAAATTACCGAACGTGCCGATTGCCGGTTTGGAAAAGACGCTCGCATCGATCGTTCCGTTGATGCCGGGCGTATATTTGATCTCTCCGTTGACATTCGGACGATTCGGTCCCGTATCGCGGTCGCATTGCTGCTGAATCGTGCCCGTCGCCGGATTTAAAGCATTGCGACAAGGATCGTAGGTTATATTGACCGGAAATCCGCTTTCCCAGGTGGTCGAAGAATTGATCTGCCATCCGCCGATCAGAAAATCCAATCCGCGACCGATACCGTTCAAATATTTGCGATTTCTGCCAAACGGCAGTTCGAAAAGTTGGGTGAACACAAATATCTTACCGCGATTGAAATCGGCTTCGCCGCGATTAAGATCTTTATCAAAAATAAACTGCTCGCCGGCGTTATTCGTCGATTTTTGCCACGTGAAATGCGTCAAAATCGAATAACCATTTGTAAATTGTTTGTTTACCTTGATCTGCATGGAATTATAAAGATTGGTCGCCTTATATCCCTGATACAGAAAAATATCCTGTGTCCAGCCGAATTTTGTAAAATACGGTTTGCGCTGATTGATCGGAACATTGGGCGTAAACCCGTTTGTGCCGTAACCGACCAAGGTTGCCTGATTGACGTTCAGTTCAGGATTGTCGCCAACGAAAACATCGGCTCCGCGATTGCCGACATACGCGGCTTCAAATGACCAATTTTTAGCAAATTGATATTGGAAGGTAATGTTGTAAGCATCAACGCGCGGAAGCGTTTGCGTGTCGGTCAACGCTCTGACGGCAACGCCGTCGGGAAGGAAAAAGCGTCCGTTTGAAGGAAGCGACGTATTCTGAACACAGCCGCCAACCGGACATCTGTTCGGGAGCGTCGTGATTCCAAAAAATCCGGTCGGCGTCGGTGCGCCTTGTGCCAGGTTGAAAACTCTGGCGGTATTGGATGCCGCGTTTAAGTTCTGAATTGCTAGAACCGGCAGATTCTGCGTTACGGTATGACCGAAAACGGTTCCGAAAACACCGGTATCAAAACTTCGTCCGAAGCCGCCGCGAATCACCATTTTATCGTTGATCTGGTAGGCGATCCCGAGACGCGGCGCAAAGTTTACTCTATTTTTGATATTTCCGGCTAAGTCGTTGTCGCCGACTCCGGCAACGACGATCTCTCCGGTATTCAAATCAGGGAACCCGCCGTTTCCGGCAGCATTCAATTTTTGCGGATTGATAACATCGGCTCGAAGCCCGAAAGCAACGGTCAATTTGGGTGTGACGCGCCAGGTGTCCTGCCCGTAATAGTAGTGACGCCATTGGTTTTCTTTAGCATCAACGCTCGTGCTGACGTAGCGTCTGAAACCCGTCACATCGCCGATCAGGAAAGTCGCCAAGCCGAGACCGGTCCGATTCTGCCCAAAGGTCAATTCACCGGCACGATGATTGTCGCTCGGGACACGCAGGTTAAATGCGCGCCGCACATCAACCCCGAATTTTAACGTATGGTTACCCGTAACTTTTGTTAAATTGGTCACGATTTGATACTGTTTTTCGTTTTCGTCGAGCGGACAATTACAACGGTTAACGCCCAATCCCGAACCGAAATTAATATCGGCACTGCGCCCGCTCGCGTTTCGAACATTAACGAATCCGGCAAAAAGTCCCGAACTGAAATCGTCGAAATTCAACCCCGGAATTCCGGCATCGGTCGCCGGAGTTGTTTGATAGTCGAAGGGAAGCACATTGACTTTGTAATTAAAAAATCCGAACCGGAAATCGACGACCATCGTGGAACTCAGCGTGTAGTCAAAACCGGTCGCTAAACTGATATTCCGGCTGAGCGAACTTCCGCCCAGGGAAACCAGTTCGGGACCGCCTGCATCGCCAAACGATGTCGGACCGATCAGCGAAAATTTTGCGCGGCTGAAACGCCCGAAAAGGTTGAACCGATCCGAAAGCCGGGCGTCAATTCTAATGTTGAAAACGTCATTATTGAATTTTTCACTGCCGGCGGCAACGAAATTATCAATGGTTCCGCCATTTGTCGGACTCGGGAACAAACTTAAAAGTCTCAGCGCTTGCGGTGACAAACATCCGTTGACCGCCGGTGTTTGTCCGGCGGTGCACGCCGGGATGATATTTCCGGCGTAAGGAAGTCCGGTTGACGGATTGGTGATCGTCGTTCCATATTCACTCAAATTACCCGTTCGCGACAGGGCGGTCGGAACCGTCAAAAGTTTTGAGCCGCCCTGGTTCGCCCGCGTTCCCTGATAATCGCCAAAAAAGAATATTTTATTTTTGATAATCGGTCCGCCGATCGAACCGCCGAACTGGTCTCGTTTCGTCGACGGGATAAAATCTCCGGTCAGCGCATTCGGAGTGGCTTGCGAAAATGGATTGCGGGCTTGAAAACGGTCGCGTTGTGCATATTCGAAAACACTGCCGCGAAAACTGTTCGTCCCGCTTTTGGTTTGTACCGAAGCGACACCGGCAATTGCCTGTCCGAATTCGGCATCATAATTCGACGATGTTACTTTTGTTTCACCGATCGATTCAAAAGTCGGATTGATGACGATAATTCCCAAAATCACGTCGCGGTTATCCGTTCCGTCAAGCTGATAACCCGTGCCGCTGAAAGTTTGTCCGTTAACAATAGTTTGGGTCGAACCTTGCGGATTTTCGCTCGCGGCGTGCCCCCATAGCTGTTGCTGGGTCCCGGGAGTCAGCAAAATCAGTTTGGTAAAATTTCGGTCAAGAATCGGTAATTCTTCGACCTGACGGGTTGAAAAAGTCGTCGCGACGTCGGCACGGTCAGTTTTTAACAACTGCGTATCAGCCTCAATATTGACAACTTCCGTGACCTGTCCGGCTTCAAGACTGACGTCGTTTTTGGTTTGCGTATCAACACTTACCCCGAGATTGTTGGTCACACCAACCTTATAGCCTTGTTTTTCGATTTTTACCGTGTAATTTCCCGGCAGCAAACGATCCTTTTGATAGTATCCTTCCTCATTCGTTATTACGGTGTCTTCAGTTTTTCTTTCGACACTGGTAATCGTAACAGTGGCGCCAGCCACAACTGCTCCCGAACTGTCCGTAACAATCCCGGACACACTACCATAAACCGCTTGTGCTTGTATATGTTGCGTAAAATATGTCAACGACAAAACAAAAACTGTCACTAACATAAGCACTCGATTTTTAGTCATTACAAAACCTCCGTTTTTTTTATTGATTAAAATTTCAAAGCCGTTTTTAATGCGCATTAATTACAAAGTTGAAAAATGAATAAAAGTATGTTGAAGTTAGTTTGTTGGCACAACAAACTAACTTTGATTTTAAAAGGAAACGTAGTTTTATTTATAACAAACTACTAAATGACAAATAATTTAAGTTCAGTTAAAAAGACGGATCGAAAATTTTCACGCAACTTATAAGCCAGAATTAAAATTTATCGAAGTCAAATAAAAATCACGTTTTGGGGGTTATAATAACTTAGTATTGGTTGCAAAACGATTGTTTATGAGAAATAACATATAAATTTGAAATAAGCAAATTATTGGAAAGCAAATTCAAAATTATGAATAAAAGCCATAAAATTTCTGATTTATTTTGAAAATTTTTAGAAAGAAGACTATTCTGATTCCGCGATCAAACAGTCCCCTTTTCGACCGGAATCTAAAATAAATATTCGCTATGAAAGCTGCATATCTGCTGACAATTTATATTTTTATTGCCTCGACGGCTATTTTTTCGGCAGCGCAGGATAAAGCTGCTGCGGTGAAGACCGACGAAACGATTCAACAAAGCCTCACAACTGCGCAGAATCTTTTGAAAAACGGCGATCCGGCAGGTGCCGTCAAGATTTTGCAGACGGCTTTGCAGAATAATCCGCAGAATGAAAATCTGAAATTTTGGTTAGGAAAAGCCTTTTACACACAGGGAAATTACCGGATCGCGATTGAAAATCTGAACCTTCTGGAAAACAAATTCCCGAAAGATTCTGCCGAACAGATGCAAATCGTCCAGATGCTCGGGCTTTCGCACTATATTTTAGGACATCTTGCCGAAGCGATTCCGCATTTTGAAAAATTACTGCAATGGCAGCCCGCCAACGGCGAAATCGCTTACGCGCTCGGGGTCAGTTATATTCAAACGAGACAGCCGGAAAAATCGCGGCTCGCTTTTGCGAAGTTGTTCAAAGTTCCGGCAAACTCGGCGGCGGCTTTTCTGCTCAATGCCAAAATGCACGTTCGCCAGCAGTTTGAAGAAACGGCTGAAACCGAGTTAAATAAGGCATTAGAGCTCGATCCGAAACTTCC
>CADEFG010000109.1 GCA_902826505.1 uncultured Acidobacteriota bacterium | reverse complement strand
TTAAAAGTGAAAAAGGGGAAAAGGTTTACCTAAATATTCAAGCAAACTTTTAACCTTTTCTCCTTTTAAAGCTTTGCATCGCCGTTTTCGATCGGCTGGCAGGTTTTAGTAATAAAATCAACCGCATCTTTCGGCGAATCGGTCAGATGGATCAAGCCGAGATCTTCGGGGTTGATATTTTTTTCGTTGAGCATCGTCGAGGAAAGCCACGCGAGCAAGCCTTGCCAGTACTGCGAACCAAACAAAACAACCGGGAAGTTGCGGATTTTGCGCGTTTGGATCAGCGTTAAGGCTTCAAAAAGCTCGTCCATCGTCCCGAAACCGCCGGGAAAAATGATGTAGGCGTTTGAATATTTGATAAAGACGGTTTTGCGGACAAAGAAATATTTGAAGGTCAGCGATTTTGTCAGGTATGGATTGGCGACTTGCTCGAACGGCAGTTCGATATTACAGCCGACCGAAACTTTGCCCGCTTTGAACGCGCCGCGATTGGCGGCTTCCATAATTCCGGGTCCGCCGCCGGTGATGATCTCAAAACCTGCTTCCGCCAGAAGTTTTCCGGTTTCCATCGCGGCGCGGTAATTCGGGTCGTCTTTGTGCGTCCGCGCCGAACCGAAGACCGAAACGCCGCGCGTGATCGTCGCCATATTGTCGAAGCCGCTGACGAATTCGCCCATGATCCGGAAAACGCGCCACGAATCCGACGTTTTATAATCGTCGTCGGGCTCGGGCGAACGAAGCAAAACCTCATCGTCCGTCAATTGCCAGTAAGGTTTCTCTTCGAGTTTCTTGGCTTCGGCAACGGTTTTTGGTTCCGCCGGTTTCGCTTTATCTTTTTTCTTTCGTGGTTTATTTGCGTCTGTTTCTGCCATTTTTATTTTGGATTTTGGATTTTGGATTTTGGATTAAAGGTTTATTTGCAATAGCTTTCGTCATTAAAAAGTAAAGATCAAAAGCGGAGCGAAATAATCCGAAATCCAAAATCCAAAATCCAAAATCGCTAGATTCCCATAATATTGTAACCGCAATCAACGTAGATCGTTTCGCCGGTGATGCCCGAGGCAAGCTCGCTGACTAAGAATAATGCGGTGTTGCCGACTTCGCTTGCCTTGACGTTGCGCTTTAAGGGCGATTTTTCGCCGACATAGCTAAAGAGCGAACCCATATTTTTGACGCCGCGTGCCGAAAGCGTTTGGATCGGTCCGGCGCTGATCGCGTTGACGCGTATATTGTGTCTGCCTAAGTCAGCGGCGAGATACCGCGTCGAGGCTTCGAGCGCCGCTTTCGCGACGCCCATCACGTTGTAATTCATGACGACCTTTTCGGCGCCGTAATAGCTCATCGTGACGATGCTGCCGCCGTCTTTCATTAAGGGCATTGCGGCGAGCGAAACCTGTGTCAGCGAAAACGTGCTGATTTCCATCGCGGTTAAAAATGCTTCGCGCGTCGTCGTCAAAAATTCGCCTTCGAGCGCTTCGCGCGGCGCAAAAGCGATTGAATGAATCAAAAAATCGAGCTTGCCGAATTTTTCGCCGACCGCCGCAAAAGCCGCGTCAACTTCCTGTTGATTCGTTACATCGCACGGCACGACCAATGTGTCCGCTACATCCTTCGTCAATTTCTCGACGTTTTCCTTCAATCGTTCGCCCTGATAGGTAAATGCAATGCGCGCGCCTTGCGCCAAACACGATTCGGCACACGCCCAGGCGATCGAACGCTTGTTCGCGACTCCGAAAATCATTCCAACTTTGTTCTCAAGCATAGTTTTGTTTAATGAATAATGGATAATGCATAGTGGAAAATGATTTGAAATTATCAATTATCAACTATCCATTATCCATTAATTTAGTCCATCGCGTAAATTTTTTGCAGGCTTTCAAAATCGAGCAGGCGAATATCGACATCGACCGGCGTTGAACCGAATTTTTTGACGAGCGACGAACGCAGCTGGGCTTCGCCCGCCTGGTCGAGTTGGGTGACCAAAACGAGCAAAAGCCGCATTTTTGCCCCCACATTCAATTTCTTAAAAGCCTTTTCGGTCGAAGCCATTTTGTCCATAAACAGGTTGATCTTTTCCTGCGCGATGCTCGGCGTGACCAAAAACGAAACCTCGATACAGGTCACGACATCTTGTTTGACGAGCACGCCGTCAAACGGCACATTGCCGATCTGAACGTGGCGCAGAACCGGCAGACGCGCTTCCTGCTGAATCTGCCGCAACGCGAGATCTTCGGCGACGATATACGCCGACAGCAGATCGCTGAGCTGTTCCTGCGAAATATCGAGAATCTTGGCGAGATTGATGACTTCGTGATTTAATTTTTGCCGCTGGCTTTCGGGCAATTCAATTTCCCAGGTCAGATTTTTGTTGCTTTCGCCGACCGTGAGGCGTTTCCATTGGTTTAGATTTGTCCAGAGAAAAAATACCAAACCGGCGATCGAAAGCAGAAAAAGTCCTGAAAGCCCGTAACTTTGCGCGCTGAGCGTCGAGATCAAGCCGATCGCCAGACAGATCAAAGCGATCGTCCCGGCTGCTAAAACCAGAAAGTTCGGCGCCGGACGCGCAAAATTTACCAACGAGCGTTCGTTATGTTTTATCATCAATTTTGAATAAGAATAAAAAGATTCAAGGGATTAAGTTGATCATAAACCTAAAAATCCGCTTTTACAAAGTCGAATCCAATCTTTGCGCCTTCGCGTCTTGGCGGGAAATAAAATATTCTCCCGCCAAGGCGCAAAGACGCAAAGAATGTTAAATTTCGCTGACAACTAAGCCGAAACGCTGCGTTCAAACGGAATCTCGTCGAAATGCGTCATTCGTTTAAAATCGCTGAAACGCCGGTTGATCTCGTTATATTCGAGACGGTCAACGCGTTCGGTGCCGAATTCTTCGACGTTGAACGAAGCCATCACCGAACCGTAGATCATCGCGCGGCGCAGGGTTTCTTCGGTGATTTCCTTTTGCGAAGCGAGATAACCCATAAAACCGCCGGCGAACGTATCACCCGCGCCGGTCGGGTCGAAAACCGACTCCAAAGGATACGCCGGCACGACGAAATACGAATCGCGCGTAAAAAGCGTCGCGCCGTATTCGCCGCGTTTGATGACGACCGCTTTTAAACCGTAATCGAGAATCATCCGCGCGGCTTTGTGAATGTTCGGTTCGTCCGTCAATTGCCGCGCCTCGGCATCGTTGATAATGATGCAGTCGACGACTTTGATCGTTTCGATGAGCGCATCTTTCATCGAAGAGATCCAAAAATTCATCGTGTCCATCGCGACAAACTCCGCCGTTTCGCATTGCTCGCGGACTTCTTTTTGGAGCATCGGCAGAATGTTCGCCAGAAAAACCAGACGATTGTTTTTCGACGCTTCCGAGAGTTTCGGCTGAAAGGTTTCGAAAACGTTGAGCTGCGTGTCGAGCGTGTGCGCGGTGTTCATATCGTAATCGTAACGCCCGCTCCAAAAAAAGGTTTTACCTTCGTGGACGACTTCGATATCGTCCGTAATGATGTGATGACGCTCGAAAACCGCCCATTCCGCGTCACCGAAATCGCCGCCGACGACGCCGACGACATTGACCTGCGTAAAAAAGCTCGCGGAGAGCGAAAAATGCGTGCCCGCGCCGCCAAGAATTTTGTCGCGTTTGCCAAAAGGCGTTTCAAGCGCATCGAACGCGACCGAACCAACAACTGTTAAAGACATATTTTGATAATTTCCTGTTTAATAATTATTTGAAATTCAGAGAGAACTCTATTTTTTTGATTTTACACATCAAAGTAAATTTTAGCGATTTTGCAAAATTTAATTCTTTTCATTCAGAAGCCTAAAAGAATCTAAAACTTCTATCGCCTCTTTTTCATCCTTGTCCTCGACGTATCCGGCAGATAATATATAGCCTGTATTTTCTACCAGATAGTTTCTCATGATGTATTTGACTCCATTTGGTGCGATAAACCGAAACTCTCTTCCCTGATATACACCGTAAGAGATTTCTTTTTCGGAAATTAATTTGCCGTCAACTCCGATTGACTTGCGAAAAACTGTATTCATTGCTTCTAAATTCAGAGGCATTTGCTCTTTATCCGAATCAAACGGACCTGCCCATAAAACCGTATAAACCGTCTTCTCAATCCGCCAGAAAAATTGATTTCCTTTATTCACCCATTTTTTTGTGGCTTTTTCCGAGCCTAGATTTCGGGTCTGAAACGGAGCCGAAGAAATGTTGATCGAGAAATTTCCTTCTTTTGATTCAAATCTTTTGGTTTCGGCAATTGTTTTGGGTGATGAGTCGACCGGAGATTTTTCTTGTGCCGCCGAGGAGTTTATCAGGATTAAAAGAAATATCAATAAAGAGCAAAGAGTTTTTAGATTAATCATAATGCTTTTCTTTTGTGATTATTGGTTTAGATTTATCTGTTTTGATGTGTAAAAAACAGATTACCACAAATAAACTTCAAAAACCGAATGATGACTTGGATTTTGAGATGCTAAGCGCAGCAAATTATAAAATTTTCGCAGAATAATAAAAAGGTTGATTGTTTTTAAGGCTAATATCCCAAGTGCTTTAGATGTTTGCTTTCAGCAAATTCACGATAAAGAATCGGCAGATTGGCAATCGCTTCTTCCTGATCGGGAAAAATTTCGCGATATTCATCCCAGCTTAATATATCGCTGTTCGCTTTCTCCGGTTTTCTTTCGGCTGAAAATTTTATTGCCAGCCAATGACAAAACGGAACGGTAAAAGTATGGTGCCCGTGTCTTTCTACCTTGGCTCCACCGGAATATCCTTCAAGATAAGCTAAAACTTCATCGAACGAGCCGGTTCTGAGCCACATATAACGATGTTCATAGCGGCAAATATATTCAATTTGTTTACAAAATTCCAGTTCGGTCATTTAACTTTCCAAGGCGGATTTTTGCGGTTTTCGCCGGCGTGGAAAAGACAGATGCGGTTGTTTGACGGGTCGCGCAAATAGGCTTCGCGCCAGCGCCAGTCCTGATCTTTCGGTTCTTCTTCAAACTCCAAACCTAAGTTTTTTAATTCGGCAACGCGGGCATCCAGATCTTCGCACTCGAAATAAAGCACGATATTTGAATCGGTTTCCGCGATGCAGGTCGAATGCACCGAAAGCGTCGCGTCGCCGTCCGGACATTCCATTCGGGCGTAACGCGGTAAGCTGTCAACAATCAATCGAAGCCCGAGTTTTTGATAAAATTCGACCAGTTCGGTGGTCTTGCTTGAAAAAATTGTGATCTGATTGAGATTCATTATTTAAAATCTTTGCGTCTTTGCGCCTTCGCGGGAAGATTAATGTTCTCCCGCGAAGGCGCAAAGATGCAAAGAAAACCAAATTTACTTTTTCGCTTCGATCTCCTTCAAAGTTTTTTCGGCGTCGGATTTGAACGAACTCTGCGGGTATTTTTCGACGAGCATTGTCAGATACATCGTCGCATCGTCACGCAATTTGGCAGGATCGTATTTTTTCTTGTCGTCTTCGGTCGCCTTCGTGTCGAGCTTTTGTTTGCCTTTATTGTTTGAAAGATACAGACTGCTCATTCCCGCTATGTATAAAAATTCGTCCATCTTGGAATAATCCGGGTAAGCCGCGAAGGTTTCTTCAAAGCGCATCAAAACGGCGCGGTAAGCCTTTTTCAACCTGAAATAATTTTGCGCGACTTCGAGATTATGTTTCGCGTCGGCTTCCAAAATCGGATCGCGCTGAACCTGTTGCTGAATTTGTTTTTGAGCGTGCGCCGCGCCGCCAAAAATCGCTAGTAAACTAACGCCTAAAAATATCGAATATATAAGTGCTTTTTTCATTTTTTTCTCCTGTATCCGTTGATAACTTTTTTCAGATCCGCCGCCAGCTTGGAATCAATTTGTAAAAGGGCGGTATATTGGGCGTCGGCATTTTTTAGATCCGGTCGTTTAAGGCTCAGGTAAGCCGCCGCCAGATTGTAGCGCAAACGCGGAAACCTCGGACGCAATTCGAGAACTTTTTGATATGCGCCGATCGCCGCCTCGAAATTATTGTCGAGAAAATACGCATTGCCGAGCAGGTAAAGATAATAGGTATAAGAAGGCGAGTTGACACTGACTTTCCCCCTGTCAATCGAAGAAGGATTAGACTCCGGCAAAGACTGGATAGGTTGTTCGCTTTTTTGCTTATTAAACGAAAAGCCGATTCTTTTTTCCATCAATAAGATCGATTTCTGGTTGTAGGATTTTTCCTGTGCCGCATCCTTTTTTAAAGCATAGGCGCGTCCGAGATAAAAGAAAACTTCGCCGTCGTTTGGTTTCAGCGCCAACGATTTTTGACAATCTTTGATGGCGATATCCGGTAAATTCGTGTCGTTATAGGCACGGCATCGATTAGTGTAGCCTTCGGAATTTGTCGGGTTTAGCTGAATTGCTTCGTTGGCGGCGATGATCGCCTGCTGCGGTTCGTTCGAGAGACTGTAACTCCAACTCAAAATCGAGTATTCTTGCCAATCTTCGTCATCGGCAGCAAAATTAATCCCTTTTTTTAACTGTTCACGTGCCTTTTCAAGATCCCATCTGTAAAAAAATATTTCGGCGAGTGAAAAATAATCGGTTTTATTGACCGGCTTGACACTTAAAGCCTGCTCGAATAATTTTTCCGCCTCGACGGTTCTTTTCAGCCCGATTAACGCGTAGCCTTTATAAACGATGGCGGCGGCGATTAACGTGCTTTTATTTTTAATCGCCGCATCAAAGGATTTTAACGACCCTTCGAGTTTGCCGTTTATTAATTGAGCCAGTCCGAGCTTAAAATTAGCATCCCCGTCATTCGGTCTGAGCCGGACTGCTTGAAAAGCCGCTTCTTCGCTCTTTTCCCAGTTTATCGAATTTCCGATATGCGCGGAAGCGAGAATCATCCACGCCTCAAAAAAATCCGGGTTAAGTTTGACCGATTGCGTTAAATATTCGACCGCTTTAGAGAAATTCTTTAATTGAAAATAAGCCGCGCCGACCCCAAAAAAAGCGCCCTCGTTGGTCGGATTTAACTTTGTCACAGCCATTAAGTCAACTAAAGCTTCGTTGTATCTCTGCAGTTCTAACAAAGTCCCGGCTTTCATTTGCAACGCGCTCGCGGAATTAGGATCGAGCTGAGCGGCACGACTGAACCCGACGAGCGCTTTATCATAATTTTTCAATTCGAAATAAGCCCTCGCCAAATCATATGACGACCAAAAGAAATTATCGTTGAGTCTGACCGATTCTTCACAGTTTTTAATGGCTTCCGTATAATTACTCTGTTCGAGACGGCTCGCACAAATTCCATAGTAAACACGGAAGGATTCGATGAAATTTCGTTTTAAAGCCTCTTGATAAGCGGCAATTCCTTCGTCATATTTTTTTGAATCTACCAGAATCCCGCCTTTATAGAAATACGGTACCGGACATTTAGGCGCGGCTTTCGCCGCCTGGTCGTAAAAAGAAAGAGCTTGCCCGTAATCTTTTTTATCATACGCCGTCTGACCTTGCTGCAAGAATTTATCGGCTTTTTTGTTATCGCAAGTTGTTTGTTTGTTTTGTGCGCGAATATTTGAATAACCGGCAGCAAGAAAGAGTGACATCAAAATTAAGAAGCCCAAACTTTTCCAAAAGTTGTATTTCATACCGCTTTAAAACCGTCCTTTGAACGGAATTTTAGCAGAAATCCGGTTATTGTGGAATGATAATCGGCGGCAGTTTATCTTTTTTAGAGCCGCCCGAGTTTTTGGTCGGCGGCGTTATTTTTTGAGGCGGCGTTGTTTTCGAGGTTGACGGCGCTTTCGGAAGCGGCGTCGATTTTTGCGGCAGGGTTTTCGGGACGCTTTGTTTTTCAGGATCTTTGTTGCTTTCGTCGATGTTTTGATTGCCGATGTTTGCCGGGGGCGGCGCCAAACTCTCGATCGTCGGTTTGACAACCGGATTATCGTCGGTCACCAGCGGCGGCGCGGGCATCGGCGTCGGTGCGGAAACAAACTGATTATAGCCAATGATCGCGCCGCCCAACCCGGCTCCCATCAGCAGCAGCACAAAAGTTCCGATCATCAGCGGCAAAAAAAATCGTTTGGGTTTTGCCACATCAGGCGCGGCGTTCGAGATCAAACCCGCTTGAGTTTTCGGTTGTCCGGTATTTTGCGAAGATTCCATGACGGGCGATAGCGTCGGAACGGAAATTCTGTTCGAAAGCTCAGGCGCGGTTGTTCGCGTTGCGGTCAGCGGATTTCCCGCTGTGAGAAATTCGTTCGGCAGCTGATCGGTTTTCAGAGAACCCAAATTTTTCAGCAGGCTGCGCAGCCCGGTGGCGTTCAAACGGCGGTCGCGGTTTAAAACCATTCCGCGTTGAAGCGCCTCGGCAAGTTCGGCTGAAACTTGCGGATTCAGTTGGTTGGCGGGAATCAGCGGATCGCCGCCCGCATCGGCTTTGGCGCAAAGACGTTCCAGCGCATCCGCCGGAAGCCGGTTCGTCAAAAGATGGTAGAGCGTCGCGCAAACCGAATAAACATCGGTTTCAGGCGTGGTTCCCTGACGGTCGATCTGTTCGAGCGGGGCGTAATTAAGCGAATATCCGATGACGCTCGGAGTTGTCAAAGGACTTGAAAATTTGGTTGCCGAATCTTTTGCCAAACCGAAATCAAGCAGGAATAGTTCGCCGCGCGGATTGATCTTCAGGTTTTGCGGCTTGATGTCGCGATGCAGGATCGGCGGTTCGTGATGATGCAGATATTCGAGCGTGTCGAGCAAACTGTCCGCCCAAATTAAAACCTGTTCCGGCGCAAAAGGGCGTTGATTTTTCTCTAAAAGCTCGCCCAGATCGATGCCGTCAATATATTGCATGACCAGGTAGCGCGAATCGCTTTCGGAAAAATGGTCGCTCACCTTTGGCAAACAACGATGATTGAGCCGCGCCAGAATTCGTGCTTCGCGCTCGAAAGCCTGCGCCATTACTTCGTTTTGGGCGCGAAACATTTGCTTGAGCGCGATCTGGTGACCGAGCCGCTGGTCGATTGCCAGATAAACCGCACCCATTCCGCCCTGACCGAGTAGCTCGATTATTTTATAGCGGTTTTGTAAAAGCGTATTCGGCAATAACATGAATTACCATCTTACAACTTTTCAGCGATATTTTTCTAAACTTTCTTCGAGCTTTCGGGCGGTCTCGAAATTTCTTCCGTGAAATACATGGATTCCGGCGGATTTGTTAACGTAAATTTGTAAATGGCTTATCAATCGCCGTTTTTGCCTTTATTTTCGATCAGCTGCGCGAGAATCGCGTCAACATTCTTTTTCGCATCGCCAAAGAGCATTCGGTTATTTTCCTTGAAGAATAAAGGATTTTCAACTCCGGCATAACCGCTTGCCATTCCGCGTTTCATAACGATCGAAAATTGCGCTTTCCAAACTTCCAGGACCGGCATTCCGGCGATCGGGCTGTTCGGGTCGTCGAGCGCTGCCGGATTGACCGTATCGTTGGCGCCGATGACGAGCGCGACATCGGTTTCGGGAAAATCGTGGTTGATCTCGTCCATTTCCAAAACAATGTCGTAGGGAACTTTGGCTTCGGCTAAAAGCACGTTCATATGACCGGGCAGCCGTCCGGCGACCGGATGAATGCCGAAACGAACGTTGGTGCCGCGTTTTCGCAGGATCTTCGTGATTTCCGCAACCGCGTGCTGGGCTTGCGCGACCGCCATTCCGTAGCCCGGAACGATGATCACGTGCCGCGCTTCGGTCAGCAGATGAACGGTTTCATCGACCGAGATCGGCGTCACTTCGCCTTCGGGTTGTTCGCCCGACGCGGGCGCGGTTCCGCCGGTTGCGCCGAAGCCGCCCATGATGACGCTGAAAATCGAACGATTCATCGCCTTACACATGATCGCGCTCAGAATCGCGCCGGATGAGCCGACGAGCGCGCCCGTCACGATCAATAAATCGTTCGAAAGCATAAAACCGGCGGCGGCTGCCGCCCAACCCGAATAGCTGTTGAGCATCGAAACAACGACCGGCATATCGCCGCCGCCGATCGCCGCGACGAGATGGATTCCGAGCACGGAAGCGATCGCCGTCATGATCAGCAGCGGTTGTAAACCATTGTCCGAGGTCACGAATTGATAGCCGAGAAAAACGCAAGCCAGAAGCATTGCGAGATTGAGAAGATGTCTGCCGGGAATCATCAAAGATGCGCTGCTGATCAAGGCGCGAAGTTTGCCGAAAGCGATGATCGAACCCGTAAAAGTAATCGCGCCGATAAAGACGCCGACAAAAATCTCGATGTCGTGGATCGTTTTTTCGGCGGGAGTTTTAAAGGTCTGGTGCTGAAGATAGCTTCCGATGCCGACCAAAACCGCCGCCGCGCCGACAAAACTGTGCAAAATGGCGACGAGTTCGGGCATCGAGGTCATCGCCACGCGCGCCGCAAGAATTGCGCCGATAACGACCCCCGGAATGATCACGGCGATTAAAATTCCGTAATTTGAAACATTCGGGCTGAGCAGTGCGGTTGCCAAAAAAGCAATCGACATTCCGATGATGCCGTAAATATTTCCGCGCCGCGCCGTTTCGGGATTCGATAATCCGCTCAAACTCAAGATAAAGAACGCGCTCGCGACGATATATGCAACTGTTAAAAGATTTTCTGACATTGTTTTTAA
>CADEFG010000108.1:3428-10730 GCA_902826505.1 uncultured Acidobacteriota bacterium | reverse complement strand
CCACCCCGACACCGACACCGACTGCCACCCCGACACCGACACCGACTGCCACCCCGACACCGACACCGACTGCCACCCCAACACCAACGCCAACGCCGACACCGACACCGACGCCGACGCCTTCATTTACCTGCGATTATTATGCTTCGCCAACCGGAACGGCAAACGGCACGGGTACAATCACCAGTCCATGGGATTTACAAACTGGATTATCGAAAACAACCTTAGTTAGCAACGGTAAAACTCTCTGCTTAAGAGGCGGAACTTATCGTGGGAAATTCCGCTCCAAATTAAACGGCGGCGGAATTGTCAGAAGTGCACCGGGAGAATGGGCAGTGCTTGACGGATATTTGGTAACGACGCTGACGTCAGCAATAAACAGTTCCCAAACCACTATTTCGGTGGCGGATGGAAGTATATTGGCGTATGCTCCGGGTTTTGAAGGTTATACCGGAATTTTTATCGAGAGCGAGAATATTCAGATTTATGGCGTCAGCGGAAATTCGATTACTACTTGTCTGCGTGGTGCCGGTGGCTCAATTGGCGTAGCCGCCTCGCATGCTGCGGGTACTTCGGTTTATGTTGGCGGCGCAAACCTGGGAGTCGAGGGCTCGAATACTACCTATCGTGAATTTGAAGTCAGAAATACGATGCCGCTCAGAAATGCCGGCGTGATTCCCGAAAACGCACGCGGGAACGGTATTCACAATCTCGGAAACAATAACAAGTTTATAAATTTAGTAATTCACGATGCGGAAAGCGGTATTTTTACAAGTAATTCAAGCAGCAATACCGAAATTTACGGCACTCTTTCTTACAATAACGGAGTTTACCGGGGGACGACAGGTCTCGGGCATGGAATGTATCTGGAAAATATTTCGGGTTTTTCCAAGGTTTACGACAATATCATTCTCAACAATTTTAATCTTGGAACGCAGTGTTTCGGGATGACCGCATCTTACGTCGGCGGCGATATTCAAGGTTCGGTCTTTGCCAACTCGGGCGCTCCGCTTGGTGCTTTTAACCCGGCTCAGCGAAATATCAATTTGCTTATCGGAACGAATACCCAGAGAATTTCAAATGTAAATGTTCAAAGCAATTACTTTTTCCAGCCAGATTCCAGCAACGGAAGCTCACTCTCGTTCGGATACGGGGCGGGCATTGATAACGGACAGATCGTCAATAACTATTTTGTCGGCGGCGGTGGCGGACTTTTAGGTGTCGGCAATACGACTAACGCCGTCGTGACTGGTAATAAGTTTTACAGCGGAGCCGGTTTCGTATTTTATACACTCGCCGCGCCTGGCTCAACTTATAACTGGAATAATAATACTTATTTCGACTCGGGCGGACGCACCGTGTATGGCATTGGCGGAGTCGGAGTTTACTCGTTTTCTTCGTGGAGAACTCAAATGGGCTTTGATACCACCAGTACTGAAACGAGCATTCCGATGCCGGATACCGCAATCGTTCGCCCGAACACTTATCAAACAGGGCGGGCAAATATCATCGTTTATGCACCAAGCCGGGCGGCGTCCATCAATGTCAATCTTTCGACTACCGGACTAACCAACGGACAGGGCTATACGATTAAAAACGCTTTCAACTACAGCGGCGCGGCGGTTGCCACCGGAACTTATAATTCGGCTAATCCGACGATAAGTCTTCCATTGACAGGTGCGGCTGCCTCGGTTGCCACGCCGGTTGGTTACAGCTACACGCCGCCGACCACAACACCGGATTTCGGCATTTTTATAATAATTCCGACAACCTGATAAAATGATTATGTCGGCTCGCGACAATCCGCCCCCGATTCGGTAAAAAAGAATCGCGGGGCGGTTATTATTTGGGAAATTTTATTTTGAGCCTGAGTTTGAGAAATTCGGTTTTCGCCGAACTCAAGGCAGTCGCCAGCGGGCGGTGGAAAAGATGTTTGAGCATGGTCTTGAAAGGGGTTTTGATAAATCCGACGGATTGCCCGGTCTGGCGGAAAACCTCCGTAATTTCACGGTAATTTTTCGCGATGTTGTCAGTTGCTGAAATTGGTTTTAAGTATAGATAAAAGGCGGAAATCGGAGAAATAACAATAAAACCCAAACCCAAAACATCCCGCGTCCAGAGCTTGTCTTCGGCAGCCGAAAGATCTTCGTCAAATTTTACTTTTTCCCAAACCGTACGACGGACGACACAACCCGATGCCAGAATTCCTTTGCTAATGAAATCACCTGAATGATCGAGTGATTCCGGGGAAAGCCAGCGAAGGGCATCGGCTGTTTTCCCGGCGTAAACACAACGCGCCGCGGCAACTCGCTGGTCCGCGAAGGGTTTGGCGCATTCGGAGAGAAACGATGTGCCGAGAGGCAAGGAATGGGCTGAAAGAACCACGCATATTTCACCCGCAGCCGAAGCGAATCCCAGATTAAGTGCGCGTCCGTATGTGAAATCGTCGATTGAAATAATTTTAGCATTGTGCTTCAGGGCAAGCTCCCGGCTATCATCCGTTGAATGATTATCAACCAAAATGATTTCATGTGGAGTATCCTGTTTCGACAAAGCCTCTAAAACGCTTTTCAAGTACCGCGATTCGTTACGATTACGAATGATGACTGAAATCATAGTGTGGATATCATAGAAGAAAATTTTTGAAAAAGCGATTAAGTTCAGATAACTGTCTAAGACGAAACTCTTTACGGTTAGAAAAGCAACACCTGATTTTAAATGCGCAGACTAAAAAAAACGGCGGTGGCAACGACTTTTATCGTATTGACCGAGTAAGTTCGGAATCCTTGCCGGTAAGTTCATGCGTATTACACTTATGTCCCATTTTCCGGCTTCTTGAGAGCAACCGGGATTTCTTCCATTTTGCAGCCTTTTCCTGCAAAATCCTGCATAATAATCAAAATCAACAAGTTAGATAAGACAAACAGCTTAAAAAAAAATAGTCGTTTTCTCCGATGCACTTATAGCAGTCTGGAAATTATAGTTTTACTCAAGCAGATTGAGAAATAATGTCTGCCGCTGAAAGCGGTTTCCCCTTCGGGTAGTTCGTGGTCAAACTCTTGGCTCGCTGCGGTTGAATTGTGTCCGCACATCTCGAATTAATCCGAAACACAACGACTTGGGCAATCGCCGCCGCCGGTTATAAACTTACAATTTAAGGTCTGTTGCTTAAATTAAAAAATTGAAACGAATTTATTTGGATTATCTCTCGAACAAATCAAAATATGGCGTATCAGAAATCAGCTAAGCGGTTGCCGTAAAGCGCGGTTTGGCTGCTCACGCATCATTAATAAAGTTAAAAATGTTAAAACCAAAACTATCTATCGTCATTGCCTCGTGCGTTGGACCGCCGTTTATCAACCGCTGTCTGGAATCCTTGGAAAAGCAAATTGCGCCCGGAGAAATCGAAGTTATCGTCGTTGACCGGGCAGGCGGCGAGATCGCCGACGGCATCGAACGGGATTTTCCATGGGTGAAAATGGTGCGCCGTCAGGCGGGCGAAAGCGTCCCTGATCTGCGGCGTCACGGCATTAACGAGGCACACGCCGATTATGTCGCCATCATCGAAGAGCACTGCACCGCCCGCGAAGATTGGATCGCGACCATTTTGCGGTTGATTGAAAAGCCGGTCGCGGCGATCGGCGGCGTGGTCGAAGACGCCGATTACGATCGCCTGATGGATTGGGCGGTTTATTTCACCGAATACAATTCGTATATGCCGCCGACGACGCGCGGGAAGGTCGAAGATGTCTGCGCGGCAAACTGCGTTTATCGCCGCGATTTGCTGCTCGAGCATCTGCCCGAAGCCGGAAGCGGCTACTGGGAAGCCGGACTCAATCACCGACTGAAAGCGGCGGGCGAAAGTTTTATCAGCGAACCCGAATTGGTGGTTTATCATACCGGACCATTTGGTTTGTCGTATTATTTGCACCAACGCTATCTGTTCAGCCGTGCTTTTGCGGGCACGCGCCGCGAGCATGTTTCGACGGCTTTTCGCGCCGCTTACCTGTTTCTCGCGCCGTTTTTGATTCCGCTTTTATGGGCGCGAACCGCTTCGCGGGTTTTTGCCAAACGCCAGCACGTCGGCAAATTTTTGCAGGTCACGCCGCATTTGATCCCGATCACGGCGACTTACGTTTTTGGCGAATGCGTCGGTTTCATTGCCGGCAAAGGCGACAGTCTGACCAAAATTGAGTAACAAAATGAATACCGAGATGAATACCGAGAAAAAAATAACCGAAACGCCGGAACTGTCGATCGTCGTTGCCGTCATCGAAGGCGGACGCGCGGCGATGGAAACTTGTCTGGAAGCGCTGGCGCCGGACGCGAAAAAATTTAAATTGGAATGTCTCGCGCCGTTTGACGCACGTCTTGACGGCGTTGACGAACTCAAAGAAAAATTCCCGTGGGTGAATTTTATCGACGCGCGCGATTATGTCAATGCCGAAGAATTCGGGCAGACGAGCCGCGAACATCACGATATTTTGCGGGCGATCGGCTTGCGCGAAGCGACGGCGCCGATCGTCGCGCTCGTCGAAGATCACGGCACGCCGACGGCGGGCTGGTGCGCGGAATTATTGGAAGCGCATCGCACGACCGACGCGACGGCGATCGGCGGCGCGGTCGAAAACGGCGTCAATCGTTTGCTCAATTGGGCGGTTTATTATTGCGATTTCGGGCGTTATCAAAATCCGGTCCCGGCAGGCGCGGTCGAATTTTTGAGCGACAGCAATGTTTCCTACAAACGCGAAGCGTTGTGGAGCGTCAAGCATTTATGGTTTGATGCTTTTCACGAAACTTCGGTCAATTGGGAATTGCGGCGGCGCGGTGCGGTCTTGAATCTGAACCCGAAAATGGTTGTTTACCAAACGCGCCGGACCTTGCGTTTCGGTTATGCCCTGCGCGAACGTTATGTTTGGGGACGATCTTTTGCCGGAACCCGCGCAACCGAAGTTTCCACCTCAAAACGCGTAATTTACGCCGCGTTTTCGTTTCTCCTGCCGTTTCTGCTGACTGCCCGCATCGTCCTGCAAGGGTTTCGCAAAGGACGCCATCTGCGCGAATTGCTGTTGTCATTGCCGCTTATTTTATTACTCGAAACCTTTTGGGCGATCGGCGAATTTGTCGGGTATCTGACCGGACGCGCCGCCGCGACCGACAATTTGCGCGTTCAAGTGAGTCATAATACCTAAAAAAACTGCCCGCCCTTAACATTGTGTTTTTGTCATTGCTGAAAAATTTTCTCTCGTTGGTCGGGGCGGAAGCTTTTACCAAACTAATTACTTTTGCGGCGTTTGCTTATTTGGCGCGGCTGCTCGGCGCGGCAAGTTTCGGTTATATCGAATGGTCGGCGGCGGTTTTAATGTGCGCCAGTTTGATCGTTGATCAGGGCTTTAGTTCTTACGGCGCGCGCGAAATTGCGAAAAATCCGTCGGAAACCGGAAGACTGACGGCGGAAGTCGTGACTGCCAGATTCTTGATGGCGGCGATCGGCTATCTTGCGATCACGCTGTTCGCGTTTTGGTTTGTCGGCGACGAAACGATCCGGCGCTTGCTTTTGATCTACGGGCTGAGCTTATGGGCTTTGCCGCTGCTCTTGCAATGGGTTTTTCAAGGACACGACCGGATGAATCTGGTCGCACTGACGCAGATCATTCGTCAAACAATTTTTGTCGGAATCGTTTTCGCCTTTGTCAAAAGCGCGAACGATTTGCTGCTCGTCGGCGTCGCTGAAACGGTCGCGGTTGCAACCGCCGCGATTTTCAGCGTTTGGCTCTACCGGCGTTATTTGACGCCGCAGACGCCTTTTTGGCGTCCGATGTTTTCATCGAAACTCTTTCGGGAAGGCGCGCCGATCGGTCTCAGCCAAATGTTCTGGACGGTCAAAATGTTTGGCGCAACGCTGATCTTGGGTTTGGTCGCCACCGCCGAAGACACCGGCTATTTTGCCGGCGCGATGCGGATTTTGATCGCGCTGCACACCTTTGTCTGGCTTTATCATTTTAATCTTTTGCCGTCGCTTTCAAGGGCTTGGGTTGCCGGACGCGAAAAATTTGCGGGCATTATCGGCAATTCGATGCGGATCGTCTTGCCCGCCGGAATCGCGGTCGGCGTCGTTTGGGTTTTGCTCGCGCCGTTTGTGATGCGCACAGTTTACGGGCAGGATTTTTCAAGCGGCGGCGGCGCGCTGCAATGGATGGCGGGCGCCTGTGTCGCGGCGGCGATCAGCGGACATTTCCGCTTCGGTTTGATCGCGGCGGGTTTTCAAAGCCTTGAGATGCTAACTTCGGCGATCGGCGCAGTTGTCGCGGCGGTTTTGATTCCGGTCGGGTATTTTCAAGCCGGCACGAGCGGTGCGGCGGCGGCTTTATGTGTTGCTGAAATCGTCGTTTTGTTAGTCTCGTGGCTGATCGCCAAACGTGTGCTTTTCGGGCTTGATACAAATATATTGCCGACCGAAGGACAACATTTCGAAGGTTTGCCGGAGGCGACCCGATGAGTTCAAACAAAACCGTCAACCAAACCGTGGCGACCAACGGCAAAGCTGATATTTTGGAATTCAAAAGCGAAAATTCAAATAAAACCGTCGCGTTCGATCATCCGCAAAACTCTTTTTGGCGATTCTCCGGACGGGGAATCGCCGTTCGTTTGTTTCTGACCTGCTGGCTCGTTTTCACGCTGCATTTTGCGACCAATACGGTGCGCGAAATTTATCCGGCTTTATCTTTGGGCGACCGTTTGAGCTTCGATGTTTCGGAATACGCCGGAATTCATCCCGATATTTTTACGCTCGAAGGGCGCGGAACTTTTATCAACAATAATCCGGGCGCTTCGATGATGGGCGCGATTCCGTATCTGCTGGCACGTCCCTTGACGGACCGAATTACGGTGCGGGTTCAGAACGCGCGGGCAGCAAATCCGCAACCCGCACCGACCAGTTATGACTCGATCTATCCGATGGCGCAGGAATTTTACCGGCAGGCACGGGAAAAAGGTTTTGACGTAAAATTCGGGTTAGCCGCCGGATTGACGCAAGCCTTTGTGATGGCGCCGATCTCGGCGCTGAGCGTCGTCGTGATGTTTTGGATATTACTCGGCTTGACCAGAAACACGCGCGCTTCGGTTTTGCTCGCGTTGCTTTTTGCCTTTGCGACGCCGGTTTTTTATCGAACCGCGCAGCTTAATCAAAACATGCTTTTGACGAGTTTTGCGCTGTTTGCCTTTGCCTTGCTCTGGCGACCTTCGAGCGAGAGAAAAAAACCGTTTTATTTTTTTGCCGGTCTTGTTACGGGATGGACGGTC
>CADEFG010000108.1:0-3418 GCA_902826505.1 uncultured Acidobacteriota bacterium | reverse complement strand
GCGGGCTGGTCTCGGTCGCGGTTTTGAGCGGCTACGCATTTTTCCGCTGGCTGTCTTTTGAAAAGGAAAGCCGTTCGATCCGGGATCTGGCAAGATTCGGCGCGGGTGTCGCGGTTTGCGCCGGAATTTTGATGGCGTATCAATGGATTTGTTTCGGCAATCCGATCCTGCCGGCACAAAGCTATATGCCGCCCGCCAATTTTACCGAACTCGGCTATCGCGGATTTTCGCTGCCGAGTCTCGATCTTTTGATTCAGACGGCATTTTCGATGCGTTACGGATTATTTACATCCGCGCCGATTCTGCTGCTGGCGTTTTTTGCGCCCGCGTGGCTCAACAAAAAAAGCCGTTTACTGGAAAAACGCGAACTGATTTTCGTGGTCGCTTTCATCGGGCTGTTTTTTGTCTTTTGTGCAGCCAATCAATACGGGCGAATGCAGTTCAACACGGGCGTTCGGCATATCGTTCCGGTCGTCCCGTTTTTGTTTCTGCTGGCGGCGAATGTTTTGCTCAAAATACCGAAAATTATCGCGATTTTGAGCGGCTTGCTCGCGACTTACTGGTCGTGGTGTCTGGTTATGTATCGCGATGTCGAACAGGGTTTTGGCGTTTTTGAATCGCTCAAACATGTCACGCTCGAAGGTTTTCGGCTGCCGTGGCTCGTCACGCTCGAACGCATGGGCTTTGTCCAAAACGCTTCGGCGATCCCGTTATTTCTGTTGTGCGGTGTAATGATCTGGGCGTTGTGGAGCGTCGGCAAACAACGCCCGAACTTAGAAGTTTAATCATCAAATGACCTTTCCAAAAAGTTTGACAAGTTTAGTTCTTTTATCGCTCGGCAGTTTACTGCTCGTTGCGGCAATCGCCGTCCCGAGCGCGAATTACGTCCAAATACTGACGGGCGCAAATATTAAAGATTTGAGTTGGGGCGCGCCGCTTTTTCGCGCACTTTTACTTTTTCACGGAGTTTTATTGGTTGGCGCGGGCTTTTTTTGGAAAAAGTTGACGGGAAAAACTTCGGAGATCGAAGAATCCGCACCAAAGAACAAATCTGTTAAAATCGGTTCTTCAATTTGGATTTCGCTAGTTGTTTTGAGCGCGCTCGCGCTCGCTTTGCGATTGATAAACTTGAATTCGGATTTGTGGGTTGACGAGGTTTTAACGCTCGTTGATTACGCGCGCAAACCGCTCGGCGAGATTCTGACGAGCTTTCCGAATCAGAATCAACATATGTTGTTTTCGGTTCTTGCGCGGGCTTCGTTCGATATTTTCGGCGAAAGCGCGTGGGCTTTGCGCTTGCCGTCGGTGCTTTTCGGCGTCGGCAGTATCTGGGCAATGTTCTTTTTATGCCGAAAATTGCTCGGCGTCAAAGAAGCGCTTTTGGCGAGTGCGCTGATGACGGTTTCGTATCATCACATCTGGTTTTCGCAGAACGCGCGCGGCTATATGGGCTTGCTGTTTTTCACGCTGCTCGCGACCTGGTTCTGGTTCGAGGCTTTGGAAACGAATAAATGGCGCTGGTGGCTTGGCTATTCGGCGGCGATCGTTTTCGGAATGTGGATTCATATGACGATGGCGTTTGTCGTCGCCGCGCACGGCTTGGTTTATCTAACGCTTTGGTTGTTGCCGAATTTGAGCGGCGATGAAAATAAAGCTTTTTCGCCCGAACGCCGGGCAGGAATCAAACCGTTTGCCGCGTGGGCTTTGAGCGTGACGGCGACATTGCAACTTTACGCGCTCGCCTTGCCTGAATTTTTGCGCGTCGGTTTGCACGAAGAATCGAAAAATTCCGAATGGACCAATCCGCTCTGGGTTTTAACCGAAACCATCCAGAATTTGAGCATCGGTTTTGCGGGCATCGCCGTCGTTTTGTGCGGCGGCGCATTTGTCGCGTTCGGCTGGCTGATCCTGTTTCAGAAAAATCGCCGCGCCGCCGTTTTAATGGTTTTACCGCCGATCTTTGCGGGCGCGTTGATGCTCACTTTGGGGCATAATCTTTTTCCGCGATTCTTTTTCTTTGCGATGGGTTTCGGGCTTTTGATCGTCATTCACGGGTTGATCGAATTGCCGCAATTCGTTGCCAATTTCATCGGTGCGCTGCGGGAAAGAAAGATGGCGGCGGCGTCTGCCGGAGTCGCGCTCGTGTTGCTGCTGATTTTAGCGTCAATAACAACCGTTCCGCGCAATTATGCGCTGCCGAAACAAAACTTTTCAGGCGCGCGCGAATATGTCGAAAGTCAGCGTCTGCCCGGTGAAAAGATCGTCGCCGTGAGCATTGCCGGAATGATGTACGGAAAACTTTTCGCGCCCGGCTGGTCAGTTGCCGAAACCGGCGCGGAATTGGAAAATATTCAGCAAGAAAATAGGAAAGTGTGGCTGATTTACACTTTATCTCCTGAAATAAAGGCATTTCACCCGGATTTATGGCAGATGATCGAAAAAGATTATGAAGTCGTCAAGGTGTTTCCCGGAACGCTCAACGGCGGTGAAATTTTTGTCTGTCAGAAACGAACTATAAAAGAGGAAAAAAATGAGTCAAGCAGAAACAACGATCAAATCGAAAACGCTTCCGTTTGGAAAACAGCGCAAAACAAATAACGGTACGAGGAACGACGAATTGAACAACGACCATACGATCAAAAACATCAGCGTCATCATTCCGGCGTTCAACGAGGAATTAGCGGTGCGCGAAGGCATCATCGAGCTGCGCGAAATGTTTGCGGCGACCGACATCAACGCGGAAATCATCATCGTTGACGACGGTTCACGCGATAAAACGGCGCACGAGGCGAAAGCCGCCGGCGCGCGGGTGATCCAGCACCGCAGCAATCGCGGTTACGGCGCATCGCTCAAAACCGGGATTATCGCCGCCTCGCACGATGTCATCGCGATTACCGATGCCGATGGAACTTACCCGGCGAAATATTTGCCGGAAATGATCAAGGAACTCGAACACGCCGATATGGTCGTCGGTTCGCGGACCGGCGCGGACGTTCATATTCCGCTCACGCGCAAACCGGCGAAATGGTTTCTGCGCGTCATGGCAAATTATGTTTCAAATACGAAAATTCCCGATTTGAACAGCGGTTTGCGCGTTTTCCGGCGCGATGTCGCGATGCAGTATTTTGCCATTCTGTCCGATCAGTTCAGTTTTACGACGACGATCACGCTGGCGATGCTCTGCGACAAATACGCCGTTTCATATCTGCCGATCGATTATCGTAAACGGCAGGGCAAATCAAAGATCATGCCGTGGGACGCGGGAAGTTTTGCCGTTTTGATCATGCGCGTCGCGATGCTCTTTCGCCCGCTTCGCGTATTTTTGCCGATCGCGCTGCTCTGCATTGCTTACGGAATTATCAAAGCGGGGATTGATATTACGCGCGATCCGAATATTTCGGCGTCGGCAATTTTTGCT
>CADEFG010000107.1:3674-10753 GCA_902826505.1 uncultured Acidobacteriota bacterium | reverse complement strand
AACCGCGCCGCAGGATAAATCCGTTGCGGTTTTCGGCGCGAAGATTCGTTATCTCGAAGCCGGCGACGCGGCAAAACCGACCGTCATCTTGCTTCACGGACTCGGCGGCAGCGCCGAAAACTGGCAATTGACGATTCCGGCGCTCGCCGCGAACTATCACGTGATTGCGCCCGACCAGATCGGTTTCGGGAAATCCGACAAACCGCTGCTCAAATACCGCGTCGGAACCTACACGGATTTTCTCGACAAATTTATGGCTGAACTGAAGATCGAAAAAGCCGTCCTTGTCGGTAATTCGATGGGCGGCTGGGTCGCCGGTTTGATGGCGATCAAATATCCGAACCGCGTCGAAAAGCTAATTTTGGCAGACGCCGCCGGAATTATTCCACCCGCCGTTAATCCGGACGATATTTATCAATTAAATAATTCAACCCGCGACGAGATCCGCGCCAATCTCAAACGCATTTTCGCGAGTCCGGCGCTCCAAAATAACGAAGCGCTCGTTGACCAGTTTATGACCGCGAGAATTGCCGCCGGTGACGGCTACACGATCAACAGCCTCATCGAATCGATCCGCCGCAAGGAAGATTTCCTCAATGACCGGCTCGGCGAGATCCGAAAACCGACCTTGATCATCTGGGGCAAACAGGACGGTTTGCTGCCGGTTTCGGACGCGAGCGTTTTCAACAAAGGCATTACGGGTTCGCAACTGATTATTTTCGACAACTGCGGTCACGCTCCGCAATTTGAAAAAGCCGCAGATTTTAACAAGGAAGTTTTGAAATATCTGGACGCGAAATGATGAGTTGGTTTTTTGGTTTTTGGTTTTTGGTTTTTGTAAAAAGAGTTCGAGGTTTAACGTCAATTTGAAAGCGTCAAAATTTAACTTCTAATCCCAACAACCAAAAACCAAAAACCGACTATTCTTGTCTTTTCTTCAGCCATTCCGAAGTTTTTTTCCAGACGACGGTTTGGGCGCTCGTGCCGATCGTGATGCCGTGATGTCCGCCTTTTACTTTTAATATTTCAGCGTCGCGACTCCCGACCTTATCCATGACAGCTTCGGCTGATTCGGGCGGAACGATGTTGTCGTGTTCGGCGATGACGTTGAGAACCGCTGATTTTATCTTTCCCAGATCGACAATTCGCTTGCCCATCTTCATTTTGTTGTTGATGAGCAGATTTTGCTGAAAAGTGTCTTTGACAAACTTGCGAAAGGTTTCGCCGGCGACCGGGATCTGATCGTTCGCCCAGTAATCAAAGGCGAGAAATGTTTCGACAAATTCGGCGTTCGCGGCGTTTTCGTAAAGATCGACATAACGCGTAAAGGTTTTGACGGGTTTGAGCATCTGAAAGGCGTTTTGCAGAACCGAAACCGGAATATTGCCGTAGGTATCGACCAGCCGGTCAACGTCGAAATATTTTTCGTTTGCCCAGACGCTCAGCAGCGACCGGTTTTGAAAATCGACCGGCGTCGCGAGAAGAATGAGGTTTCTGACGGTTTTCGGAAAAAGCGCGGCATAGATCAAAGCCATCGTGCCGCCCATACAATAACCGACGAGCGAAACTTTTTTCGATTTTTCGAGCTGCAAAACTTCGCTGACGGCGTTCGCCAGAAAGCCTTCGATGTATTTTTCGAGCGTTACCGCTCGGTCGGCGTCGTCCGGCACACCCCAATCGAGCAGATAAACCGCAAAACCTTCTTCGACCAGAAATTCGACGTAACTTTTTGCCGGTAAAAGATCGAGAATGTAATATTTATTGATCAAGGACGGAACAAGAAAAACCGGAACGGGTGCGGTTTTTCTTGTTTTTGGCAAGTATCTGAGGAGCTTTGTTTTACCTTCCCGAAAAATGATTTCCGAAGGCGTCAGTGAAAATTTCGGCGGTTTGCCGATCCTGCTCATTACTTGCATTGCCTTGAAAACGTCCACCATTTTTCCGATATACACACTTTTGCGCCGCTTGAATTCTTTGTTCAATTGGTCGTCAAATTTTGCGCCTTGGCGGGAGAATATTTTTTCCCGCCAAGGCGCTAAGACGCAAAGAAAAGCCGAAAACTCTTCTTAACTTCGCGGCGCGAACCATTCGACCGATCGGCGCCAAAAATCTTCCTGCGCGCCGCTGCCGGCGACGATCGTCAAATGCCCGTAATCGAGCGCGAGCGTCTGTTTATCAACGCTTCCCAGTAAACCGAGCAATTTCTGCGAGCTTTCCGGCACGGCAACCTGATCGTGCGCGCCGACGACGTTCAAAACCGGACATTTGATCTTCGACAGCACAACCTTTTGACCGCCGACTTTGAGTTTATTTTTGATCAAAAGATTCTTGCGGTAAAGCTCTTTGATGACCGTCCGAAAAAGCTCGGCGGGAAACGGCGCGCCGTCGTTGAGCCAAATTTCCAAAGCCAGCAAAGCCGCAAAATCTTCGCGCCGGTCGGCGTATTGCAAAAGATTGAAGCCGCGCCAAAAACTGCTGACCGGTTTGACCATCTGCAAACTTTGCGAAACCGTCGCCGCCGAAACATTGCCGAACAAATTTACCACGCGGTCAATATCGAAATATTTTTCGCTCGTCCATTTTTTGAGAACAGCCGCTTCGTCAAAATCGACCGGCGTCGTCAAAAGCAGAAGATTTTTGACCCTTTCGCCGTTTAGAGCCGTGAAGATCAAAGAAAGCAAACCGCCCAACGAATAGCCGAGCAGCGAAATTTTATTTGCCCGCGAAATTTCGCACGTCTTTTCAACGATTTGCGATAAAAATCGGCAGATATAATCTTCAACCGAAAGTTTTGCGCTTTGATCGTTCGTCGTCCAATCGACAATAAAAACATCAAAACCGTTTTCGAGCAGGAAAGCAACATAACTGCGCCCAAAGGTCAGATCAAGAATGTAATATTTACCGACGAGCGAGCTGACCAGCAAGATCGGCGTTTTATTGGTTTTTTCAGATTTGTAGCGAAGCAGCCTGAAATGTTCGTTTTCCAAAACAATTTCGGACGGAGTTTGCGCCGTCCGCGGTAAAAATCCGGCGGTTTGCGCCAATTCGATGTTTGCCGAAAGGCTTTTTGAAGCGGTTTGCGAAACGGCGATAAATTTTTTAAAAGCTTCGTGGAAAGCCGTTTTATCAAACCCGACCGACGACCAGTAATTTAGCCAAAACTCGTAGAGATCGAGATTTTGTTTGGTCAAAAACGAATTATATTCGAGAAAAACAGGCGAAGTCAGCCATTGTCTGCCAAACTCGTCCGCCGTTTCCTGCCATTGGCGGAAAGCTTCGCGCTGATATTGCAGAAAATGATTGAAACCGAACATCAGGATTTTGTTTCTCCGCCTTTCGTTTTTGTCTTTGAGCGCAAATTTTTGTTTTTTTCCTTGATAAGTTTGTCGAGCCTGGCGTTTATCCCGGAAATATCCGAACTCAATTGATCGATCTTTTCGACGAGCAATAAAAGATCGTCTTTGGTCGGTAAATTCAAAGCCTGCAGGGCGGTCGCGATCATTTCCTGCATTTGTTTCTGCATTTGCATCGTTTGTTCGACATTGTTCGCCATCGCCGCCAGAAACAACGGACTGCGCGCCGTTTCTTCCCATTGCCCGGCGGCTTGCTTTAACGTTTGGTTATACAGATCGCCGAACGTTTTCAGCGGATCGGCAAAAGGATTTTCCGGTTCGTTCGTTTTTTTGTCTTCATCGCTCATAAATTAGCCTTCAAATAATAAAAAACGGACGTTCATCTTTTTATTATTTCAAATAAATAATATACTATTTGAAATAATTCCGAAAGTTTCCGAGATCGAATAACATCTATGCAAAATCTATCTGAAAACAAACCCGCAACCGGTTATGCGTGGTATGCGCTCGCGCTTTTGATGGTCGTTTACATTTTGAATTTTCTGGACCGCACGATCATTTACATACTCTTTCCGCTCATCAAAACCGAGATGTCGTTTTCCGACACACAGCTTGCTTTGCTCGGCACAACTTCGTTCGTGATTTTTTACACACTTCTCGGAATTCCGTTCGGACGAATTGCCGACAAAGGCTCCCGAACAAAAATAATCGCGATCGGCGTCGCGATCTGGAGTTTGTTTTCGGGTTTAACGGCTTATGCCGACAGTTTTTGGACGCTCTTTGGCTGTCGGGTGATGGTCGGAGTCGGCGAAGCGACGCTTGGTCCGGCAGCGATTTCCCTGCTTTCGGATTATTTTTCGCCCGCGAAACGCGCGACCGTGACGAGTATTTATTCGATGGGGATTGCGATCGGCGCAGGGTTTGCGGCACTACTCGGCGGTCAGCTCAGTCAATACGGCTGGCGGACGGCGTTTATGATCGTCGGTTTTCCGGGAATAATTTTTGCCGCGCTGGTCTTCTTTTTACGCGAACCCACCCGGCAAACTCAAGCCGTCAAAATCGAAGAAAATTATTCAAGCACCGATTGGAAAAAGCTTTTGTCAAATAAAACCTTTATTTTGCTTTGTTTCGGCTACGCGCTGTTAGGTTTGGCAACGAACAATCTTTCGATCTGGGGCGCGACGTTTTATTCGCGTCTGCATAAATTCGAATTGACGACGATCGGTTTCTGGGGCGGAATGTTGACCTTAGCCGCCGGAATTCCGGCGACGCTTTTGGGCGGCGTGATCGCCGATTGGTTTCGGAAAAAATCGAACGGCGGACGAATGCTTTACGGTTCGATTTTGTCTTTGGTCAGCGTTCCCTTTTGGCTTTTATTAATATATACCGACAATGTTTATTTGATCTTGCTGGCAAATTTCGTCTTGCTTTTTGCGGCTTTAGGTTGGCTCGGCGCGGCGGCGGCTGATGCAACGGAAATCGCTGGCGTCAATTTGCGCGGGTTGGCAATTGCGATTTATTTTTTCAGTGTCAACATCGCGGCTTATCTGATCGGATCGAATCTGATCGGTTATTTAAGCGACAAATTCGGCGCGGCGACGAATCCGGCAATGATGCGCTACGCGCTGTTGGTTTGTCCGGTCGCGTGTCTGTTGAGCGCGATTTGTCTGTTCGCCGGAAGCAAAACGCGGCAGGATTAAGACAAAACGACTTCCGTGAGTTCCTTTTTTGACACGAACCCACGGAAGTTTAAAACCGGCGTAAATTTTTCCTTGTCGGAGAAATTACGCCGTACCGCTTAGCGTCAGGGGGTAGCCCGTAAGCGAATATCTTTGAAAGAAGAACCTTTTATTCCGGTTTTCGGAGGATTTCGGAAATTTTGAATTGCAAATTCATTCTTCTTTTTTACAACGCCGGAATTTAGTAAAAAAAAATCCGGCTTCACTAACCTTAAACAATCATTCTTGATAAAAACTTGATGCGGAAAATATTTGACTTGAGCCTGACTTGAGAAAACTAAAAGGTGCGGAAAACCCCTTCACTTTTTCCGCACCTTTTTTCGCCTAACGCCCCTTTGAAGTTAAGCGAAACCTTAGAAATTTGTTTCGTTAAATTTTCATAAATGAATTTTTATCTTGATGAGACGTAAACCGTAAATGAGTATAATTTTTCAGACTTGAGAAAAACTTGAGTCCTTGAAAAGTCTTACTTGACGAAAATTTTGATTCCGAAAATCACGATTTTTTGTTCCAAATTGAAAATTTTTTGCGGTTACTTTGTCAGATCCTGAAAAATCTTGCGGGTTTCGGGCGCGGGCGCGACGCCCAATTCTTTTTTGAGCAGAGTTTGGAGAACTTCAAATTGTTCGACGACCGCCGAACGTTTGCCCTGCGCGGCGTAGGTTTTCATGATCAGGCGATGCGCGTCTTCACGAAACGGGTCGGTTTGCAAAATCCGACCGGCAAATTTCAGCGCATTTGACCAGCCTTTTTCCGAAAAAGAAAGTTTTGCCAATGCGATCAAAACGCGCGCATGTTGCTCGGCGAAATAATTGCGGCGCAGCTCTGCCCAATTATCATAAACGCCCGCCAAAAATTCGCCCCGATAAAGCTCGTTCGCCCGTTCGAGATTTTCGCGAAAATGCCGCGCATTCTTTTCGCGGTTTGCTTTTTCGGCTTCCGCAACGGCGGCTTCGAATTCTTCGGTGTCGATCGAATACGAAAGTTCGGCGTTGAGCTGATACGCGCCGTCGCGAAAGACGAGAAAATTTTGTTTAAAAGATTGGCGCGAATTTAAGGCTTTTCGAATATGCGAAATCGTCGGGTGGAAATTTTTTTCGATCGCCGCCAAATCTTCTTCGCCCCAAAACTCGTCAAACAAAATCTCTTTCTCAACGCGCCGGTGACGGCTCGTCGCAATACAGCAAAAAATGTCGCGGGCGCGTTTCGTCGTCCAGGCATCGGGCGCAAAGGGTTTTGACCGATCACGAAAAATCTCGACAAAACCGAATGTTTTGATTGTTAGGTCCGTAATGGGCGCCGGCGATGAATGGGTAATGCTCGTTGTCAAATCGGACTGATTTTGGACTTCGGACTTTGGACTTTGGACTTCCTGGCGCAGATCGGGCGGAAGTTTTTCGATCACTTCTTCAACGGCAAAAAGACGCGGGTTGCGCCGGATTTCGCCACGCAGCCAATGTTCATAATCAAACCGCGCCGTGAGATCCAAAGCTCTCTGCAAAAACGGCAGCATTTCTTTGTGTTTTTCCTCGGCAAAGTAAGTTTCGGCAAGCAGTAAAGCGGCGTTCGCCTCGTCATAATTTAAGTTTTGCTCGTGAAAGAAATCGAGGATCAGTTTGATGTCCCGGGTCAGATCTTTTGAATCGTTCTGCGCCAGTCGCACGCGGCAGAGCGCAAGTTTGGCTGTGCGAATGCCGATCTGATGGCTTAATTTCAGACGCGCTTCGATCAGATTTTCGAGAATTGCGCGCGCTTTTCCGGCATCGCCCCGCAGCAGATAAAATTTGGCGCGTTCCTCGTCGAGCTCGCGAGTCACCAAATTGACGTTCGCCTCTTCGAAAGTTTTCAGAGCGCGTTCGTAAAATTCGGCGGCGTGCGTCCAATCGTTTTTCTCGCGATAAACATTCCCGTAAGCCTCAAAAACCTCGCCGGGCACCGCTTTCCGAGCAAAACCAGGCCGACAACATCGCACGCGCAGGATCTGATT
>CADEFG010000107.1:0-3664 GCA_902826505.1 uncultured Acidobacteriota bacterium | reverse complement strand
ATTCCCGTAAGCCTAAAAAACCTCGCAGCGCAGCGATTTCAAATTATAAAGCTGGCAAAGTTCGAGCGCGCGTTCGAGATGTTTTTCGGTTTCTTCAAACTCGCCGCGATAAAGATGCAGCCGCGCCATATTTAAATGCCCGATCGCTTCCTGCGGCAGCGGTTTGCCGTCTTTACCGTCGCGGAAAATTCGCCGAAACCAGCGCAGCGCTTCGCCGAAATCGCCGCGAAACCCCGCCGGAAGCGCGAGATTATGCGTGATCAGACGGATATATTGTTCGTTCGATTGACGTTCGGCGAGTTCGAGCGCGTAGCGAAACTGCTGTTCGGCGGGCGACCACGCACCTTGCGCGATCAAACAAAGCCCACGCGTATTGGCGCATTTCAGAAAAGTTTCCGTGTTTTCATCAACCAGTTTTTCGGCTTTTTCAAGATAATCGAACGCCGCCGCGTTGTCGCCTTTGCGGCGTGCCAGACTCGCGAGCGAATGCAGCGCTTCGGCTTCGCCGGTTTTATCGGATTCGCGGGCGAGAAGCTTAACGGCGCGATTTAACAGGCTGGTTGAATTGTCGGTTTCGCCGCGCAGCCGGGCAATCTCGGCTTTGTGAAGAAGCGAACGGGGAAATTTTTCCAAAACTTCGAGTGGAATTTTTTCGATAAAATTGTCAAGCGTGATAATCGCGCCGCTGGCGATCCATTCGCCGCCCTTTTCGGCGATGATCTGCGCCGCCTGGTCGAAATTTTCGGCTTCGAGCAGATACGGCAGGGCTTTTTCCCATTGATTTTCCCGAAAATAAAAGGCGGCAATTCGATTGCGCTCTCGTTCAAGCTCGGTGCGCCCGATTTCCGAGCGCAGACGGCGTTGCAGAAAATCGCGGAAAAGCGGATGAAAACGGTAAACTTCGCTCGATTTTGCGTCGCCCGCGACCGTTAAAAATACATTTTTCTGCAAAAGCTCGGGCAACACCGCCGCGCAGCGCATTTCGGGGAAAAGCAGGCTGCAAACATCGAGCGGCAAAGATTCGAGCAGCGAAAGATGCAGCAGCAGATTTTGCGTTTCGACGGGTTCGTGCGAAAAAACTTCCTCGGCGAAATAATCGAATATATCTTTTTCCGATTGATGAAGCATCTCGCTCAGATCGATCGCGCGTTTTTCGGAATGCGCGTAGATTTCCTGTTCGGCGACCTGGCGGACAAGCTGCAAAGCCGTGATCCAGCCGTGCGTGCGTTCGCGGTATTCGGCAATTTCCGCGTCTTTGAGTTCGAGATTCAAGGTTTTGCGAAAAAGTTCGCGCACCTCTTCGTCGTTAAAAAGCAAATCGTCGCGGTTGAGGACCAGCGCGGTAGATTGAGTCCGGCGGCGCATAATCGCGAGGCGCGGCACATCGCGGGTCGTGATTATCAGGTGAATCATATCCGACGAATACTGCAAAAGCCGGTCAACGAGTTTATGGACGATCGTTTCGCGCCCGATATGATGGTAATCGTCCAAAACCAAGATAAACGGCTGTTCGATGTTTTCGAGAATTTCGTTGAGCAGCAGATCGACGGCGCGTTCGGGAAACTGCAAAAATTCATCAGTCGCCTCGGAAAGATAAGGCAGGATCGTTTCGCCGAAACCGGGCGCAAAATTTTTGATGCCGTGCGCGATGTAGCCGAGAAAAACAAACGGGTCGGCGTCCGTATGATCGAGCTGGTACCAAACCGACCGGCGCGGTTGATTGCGGATAAAATCGGCGATCAGCGTTGTTTTGCCGCAACCGGCATCGGCGGCAACCAGTGTGATCGTCGAGTTGATATTTGCTTGCAGTTTTTCCGTCAGACGCGGGCGCGGCAACAATTCGGGGACGGCGCGCGGCGGAAGGAGTTTTGTCCGCAGAAAAAAATTCGGTCTTGCCATTGAAAAAAAATTCAGAGACTTTTGACAAAATTATGTCATAACCGATTTGTTTTTGCGAGCTTGTTTTAAGGCGTCTTGATAAATTGCTTAAGGTGCGAGATTCTGCCGAATGACTTTTTATGAGCGCTCCCGGCAAGTTTTTCCAGCAGATTGTATCTTTTGAAATATTCTTTGGTTTCATCGAGATTGAAAGCGAGCAGCTTTTCGTCAATAACGCCCAAAACCTGTTTTGAACGAATGCGCCAGAGCGGCTGCGGCGGTTTGGTGCGCGAGAGTAAAACAAGATGAATGGCAGGAGTGAGCTGGTAGAGCAAAGTCACGAAAAATTCGTTAAACCATTCGGCGTCAAAGATATTATGAACGTCGTCGAGGACGATCAAGAGCGGCGCGTCCAGTTTTTGCGCGACATTTTCGAGAAGTTTTTCGACAAATTTGATAATCTCGCCGGTGGAATTTCCCGGCGCTTCAAAATCTTCGCCAAAGATCGCCGCAAAATAACGCGCAAACAAATGCCAATCGGTCTCCGCCGCCTCGATCTGATACCAGGCGACGCGCTCGTAGTTTTCGGAAAACTCCGAAGCGAGCGCGGTTTTTCCGGTTTCGGCGCGTCCCGTAATCAGTGTGGCGCCGATTTGCCGTGAAGATTTTTTAAGCAGTTCGATCAGCCGCGGACGCGAAACATGATTGCAAAATCGCGGAACACGCATTTTATCGGCGAAAAAGTGTACGCGTTCGTTGGTAATTGTTGGAAAACCCGATCCTTGCGAAACTATTTCAAATCCTTTTGTCATTTCCGCATTATCAAAATTTTCGTGGAATGATAGAGTCATTGCCATAACAACCCTAAATTTACAACTAAAAACTTGAGAAAAACTTGAATTGACTAAAAAATATTTTTCGATATGGAAATCTTTTTGCGCCAACCTCAAGTTTTTCTCAACTTTCTTTATTTAAAATAGAAACTGTTAAAACTCTTGAAAGTTTTTGCCGGTTTGTTCTTTTCACAGAGTCTTGACGATTGAAAATATTTTTGTAAAAGATTAGCGTGGAATGAGATTCAACAAAATTTCAACTATCAGTTATTTTGTGTTCAGAAAAATCGGTTTTCCAAACAAAATGACTGATGCTCGGGGTTGATAAAAGCGTTGAATTCTTTCCGCGCTAATGTAATAATCAAGGCATTTAATTTGCTTGGAAGATTAATGTTTAGTAAATTAAACACCTAATTCCCAGAAATTCTGTTTGATTTTGATTCAACTCGGGTTATTTTGTAAAAATTTTATACAGAGTCGGAAAATGAAAGGTGGGAAAACATTATTTAGATCAATCTGCTTAATATTGTTGATTGTCTTGACGTTTAGCACCGTTCCCGCCGGAATTAATTTCATCAAATCAAACGGCATCACCTTGACCGGTGCCGACGGCATCACGCTGACCGGTGCGGACGGCATTTCTTTGACCGGCGCCGACGGTTTTCTCAGCTATCAATCAAACGGCATTACGCTAACCGGCGCGGACGGCACACCGCTTACTTTCCCGAGCGGCATCACCTTGACCGGTGCCGATGGTTCGACCTATACGGGCGCGAACGGCATCACGCTGACCGGCGCCGACGGTATTACCTTGACCGGCGCCGACGGCATCACTTTGACCGGTGCCGACGGCATCACTTTGACCGGTGCCGACGGCATCATTTATCGTGCCGATTCGATTCTTATCCAAAACCCGGACGGCATCACTTTAACCGGCGCCGACGGCATTACTT
>CADEFG010000106.1 GCA_902826505.1 uncultured Acidobacteriota bacterium | reverse complement strand
ATCAAAAGCATATCCGATTCATTGATCGCCGCCCAGCCGCGAAGTGAAGAAGCGTCGAATCCGAAACCGTCTTCAAAGCTGTCCTCTGTCAGTTGATCGATTGGGTAAGTTAAGTGATGCCACGAACCGATCAAATCCGTGAAACGCACGGATACAAACCGCGCACTTTGATCGGCGGCATAGTTTAATACATTTTTTGCGTTCATTAAGTCTCCTAAAATTTGTTTTTAATAAGTTTTATCGGGGAAGATGGCACTTTTTCACACACAAATTTCAGAAAGGATTTTACACTACTGGATGACAACTTCAAAATGTGAATTTTGATAATTTAAAGGGTTTGAGAAATTCTTTTCTGCGGGAAAACTATTGGTGATAAACTTCGACTTTTTCAACCGATGCATAGCCGACCGATCTGCCGTTATCGTTGATGAGATGAACTTTTTTAAAACCCTTTTCGGGTCCGATCGTCAGAATTTTCTTTAACAATTCTTCTTTTCGCTCGCTATCGAGGTTTTCCCAGCTCGCCAAGGTGATGCCGAAAAAGGTCTCACCCGTGATCCGGGCGGTTTGAATATAATCCTTCATCGGCGTATTTTCCAAATTGACTTTGACGACATTTGCCGTGTCTTTTTTCGTTTCTTTGGTTTCATAATCTGCCCAAAAATAAAGCCCGGCACATCCGAAAATCGTCACAATCGTCGCGGCTAACAGCCATTTGTTAACGGCAAACAATTTGTTTCGCGGCTTTTTCGGGGCTTTGACGTGAGTTTTTTCCTGCTCTTTGACCGATACTTCGACAATTTCCGTCGGTCCGCGCCGCTCGGTCCGGTCTTTCAGCAATTCGACGAGTTGAAGTGTTTTTCCGGTGGCGTCAGAAACTGCCTGATCGTGAAGAAATCCGTATTTTTCTTCAAGATTTTCGACATTGGAATTTTCCTTTTCCTTTTGTAAGAGATCAATATAACGATTGCCGATTTGAATATTTGATTCGATCGCGCTGACCGTTACGAGCGGGGCAAAGAAATTTTCATGACAACCTTCTTTGAACGACCGCAACCGGCTGAAAAAGTCATTATTGATTAATTCTTCAAAACTATGGGTGTTTTCAACTTCCTTTATGAAATCATCAAATTTCATCGTCGAGATAAGAATTTCAGAAGCGCCTTCATCAACCGAGTAAAGCTGAATGCTCGACCAATCGGAATAAAGCTCTTTGAGCTGGTGGATCATTTCATCATGGGTTAAGACCAATTCTCTTTGTTCGCATTCGATTTCGCGGCTGAAAAGCCGGGTCACGATCAGATCGAATTTACTGCGAACCGACTCCGAATAGGGCGAGTTTCGATAAAAACGGGCAAGCGAGATGAGCGCCTGGGCGCTTAAAGCCGGGCGCGAAGTTTCGCAATACCGGCGCAGATGCGCAACCGTAATATTTTTATCGCGGTGCGAGAGCGCCGAATACCAGTTTTCGGTTTCCTGCATCAGACGAAATTCCGCCTGCGCGTGTTCGGTCGTATTTGTTTCGGACGACACCTGCAAAAAATCGTGCAATGCCATTTTCACGGGCAGATCATCGTAAGGTTTCGGGACGACCTTCATTTGTTCGCGCTCAACTCCCGAAAGAACGTGTTCAACCATCTGTAAACCCGTCACTTCTTCCATTGCCCGTTTACGAAAATATTCTTTTTCGCTGACGACCATTTTCGTTTTTTCGATCTCCGGATAAATTTTGACGTCATCCGAAATAATTTCCGCAACAGTTTCTGATAAATGTATCTCGGGGTTTGTTAAAACAACCGGTTCACCAGCTTCTTCGTTAACTTCCCGCGCCGAAAAAATTTCTTCCTTGACTGTAAATTCTTGCCCGGTCAGAATGGTTTCGCCAAACCCCGAGTCTTCGAAAGACGCCGCCGACGGCTGAAAATCATCAAAACCGGAAACAGTTTTCATCTGAAAACTTTCCGTTTTTGTTCGTTCGGCTTGAAAATCATTAGTCAGGTCTTTTTCTTTTTTGACTTCGATAACAGTTTCTTCAAGCAGATTTTCTTCTTTCAGCTCTTCAATTAGGTCTTCAAAAATGCTCATGGTTGGATACCTTAGGTTGTTTTTTTTGAGTTATTAAATTTGAAATGCCGTGGGCGACATTTTTAATAATAGCGCAAGTTAGTAACTCAATTCTAACTCTTGAAGGGGATTTGTTTACTTGTCAAAGGATTTTGTGAGGTCAGGTGGGTTTTATTATTCGGCAAACGGGGCAACGATTCGACCGGTTTGATCAACCCGGATCACGACCGGCGTCCCGCCGACGCCGTTCGAACCGGTGGCAATAATGGTGTAGCCGTCTCTCAGATCAACATCGGTCGGAGTTAAAGGACTCATTTCATAAATATATCTGCCTTTGATGAGACTCGTTCCGGAGATCACTCCAAAACCGCCGCGCTGGATCGTATTCAGTTCGTTTAATCGTCCAAACCGGTTGTTTTGTGAAAAAAAGCTGACCTGCGCCGAAGTCAAAACTCTCATTTGAGCGAAAGCCGCACCGTTATCGGCTGCTCTGATCCCTTTTTGGAAGGACGGAATTCCGACCGCCGTTATAATCCCGATGATCGTGACGACCAAAAGTAATTCGATTAACGAAAAACCGCTTTGAGTATTTTTTTTCATTTTTTCACCTCAAGGAAAATGTATAATAAATCAAATAAATGACATTTTTTGTCACATCACTTTGACAAGTTTCGACAATTTGAATCGTTCAACTCTGTGCCTTTTCTTCAATAAACACAGTGTTTACTTTATTTAACTTTCAAATTTTCAAAGCAACAACTCTTGCCGACATTTTGAAATGGCAATGGCTATGCCACAAATTTATTGAGGAAACGAATTTTTTCATCGCGGGCTTTGGCAACCTGAAAAAAATAGTTGTTGTTCTGGATTTTGTTTTTTGATAAATTTTTTATAGGCTATAAATTTTTACTATATTTGCTCAGAATTTCTGGGCAAAATATTTTTTCGGAGAAAAACATATTGAGTGCAGTTATCGAACAAACGATAGAAACTTACGGAATTGACAATTGGGGCGCAGGTTATTTCGGTGTAAATCGCAAGGGCAATCTGATTGTCCGCGCCTCTGAAAACGATAACCACTCGGCGGATGTCAAGGAAATTATCGAAGATCTGAAGAAACGCGGCATCAATCCGCCGATCCTTTTACGTTTTCCGCAACTCCTGGTCGGGCAAATCCGCAAACTCCAATCCGCCTTCCGCAAATCGATCAAAGAATTTGAATACAGCGGCAGCCATATGTGCGTTTTTCCGATGAAGGTCAACCAAAACCGCGCCGTCATCGAAGAATATCTGCGCGAAGGAACACGCTATAATTTTGGACTCGAAGCCGGTTCAAAAGCCGAGCTTTATGCCGGACTGGCAATGGACCAATCCGAAGACAGTTTGCTGGTGCTCAACGGTTTTAAAGACAAGGAATTTATCGAACTCGCTTTTACGGGCGCGCAAGCCGGAAAAAATGTCGTCATCGTGATCGAAAAATTGAGTGAATTGGATCACACCCTAAAACTTGCCGAAGAGCTCGCTAACGAAAGACCCGGCGCCAAGCTTCCGATGGTTGGCGTGCGCGTCAAGCTTTACTCAAAAGGTTCGGGCAAATGGGAAAAATCGGGCGGCGAAGCGGCGAAGTTCGGTTTGACGACGACGGAAATTCTCGAAGTGATCCGGCGACTTCAGGAAGCCGGAAAAACCGAAATGCTGACGCTTCTGCATTTTCATATCGGCTCGCAACTGACTGACATCAAACGAATTAAGAACGCGATGAAAGAAGCCGCACGGACTTATGCAAAGATTCATAAAATGAATATTCCGATCCAGTATCTGGATGTCGGCGGCGGGATGGCAGTTGATTACGACGGTTCGAAAACCGCTTTTGAATCTTCGGCAAATTATAACGCCCGCGAGTTTGCCAACGACGTGGTTTATGTCATCAAAACGGTTTGCGACGACGAAAATGTGCCGCATCCGACAATCATTCAGGAATCCGGTCGTTATCTTTCGGCGTATCACGCGATTCTGGTGACGAACGTCCAGGACGAAATTGAAACGGTCGTCGAGGACATCACGACACCGATCACGCTCGAAGTCAACGACACACAGGTCGTCAAGGAACTTTACGATCTGCGCGAAACGATCAACGTCAAAAATCACCGCGAATATTATCACGACGCACTCGAACATCGCGAAGAACTTTTTCAGATGTTCAATCTCGGTTTGATCTCGCTCGAAGATAAAGGCAAGGGCGAGGTTTTGTTCTGGGACGTGTGCGAAAAAGCCGACGAATACGCCCAGCAGAAAAAATATGTTTCCGAGGAATTCGATGAACTCCGGCGGCTGCTTTCGACCAAATATCTGGCAAATTTCAGCGTCTTTCGTTCGATGCCGGACAATTGGGCGCTCGAACAATTGTTCCCAATTATTCCAATACATAGACTTAACAAAAAACCGACGGAATATGCTACGCTATGTGATATAACTTGCGATTCGGACGGCATTTTTGAAAAGTTTGTTGACCTGCACGATGTCAAGCCAGTTTTGGAGTTGCATAAATTGATAAAGGACGAGCCTTATTATTTGGCGATGTTGCTGGTCGGCGCATATCAGGAAGTGATGGGCAATAATCACAATTTGTTCGGCGTGCCGCACGAAGCCCATATTCACATCGGCGAAGACGGTCACATTATCAAAAAAGTCATCCACGGCGCGACGCTTGGCGATTCGCTTGCGACCGTGCGTTTTGACGCGACGCAGCTGCACGACCAGTTTCGCCGCATCGTTCAGCAGCGCATTAAAGACGGCGAACTGACCTCGAAGGACGGACATCAATTGATCGAGTTTTACGAAAGTCAGATTGATTCTTATACGTATTTGTCGCCGAATGGGAGTTAAAATTTATGGCAACGGAAATCTATTGTCCGAAATGCAGAACCGAAATGACCGAAGGTTATGCTGTAGATCATACCCACGGAGGAAAGGTGCAGTCGACTTGGGTCGAAGGCGAACCCGAAGAATCCTTTTGGACGGGATTAAAGACCTCAAACCGCGCGGCTTTCCGCATCCAGGCATTCCGTTGTCCGGCGTGTCATTATTTGGAGTTTTACACGACCGATCAAGTTAATATTTAGCGATTTATTTATAAAGTTTTTATTGGAGAAATTATGGCTACTCAGAAAAAATCAAAGTCTTCAAAGTTTTTAACCGTGCCGACCCGTCCGATTCCGGTTGACCGCGACCGTTCGGTCGCCGGACTTCTCGAAAAGATGGAAGGTGCGGGCTTCGGAGCAAAGCAATTGGCGGAATCGCATCGAATCTGGCTCGATATGCTCGACGATAATTCGACGATTTATTTATGCGGTTCGGGAAATCTGATCCCGTCGGGAATGCGGCGGCTGCTGGCGTACGTCATCAAAAACCGTTTCGTCGACGTTCTCGTGATGTCGGGAACGGTTCTTTTTCACGATATTCACGAAACGCTCGGTAGAAATCATTATCAAGCGCACCCGTCGATGTCGGACGAAGAACTCGATGCTTCGGAAGTGACGCGGATCGGCGATATGCTCGCCAACCAGGAAGAATATCACGAAGCCGACGAATGGATCGGCAGCGTCATCAACCAGCTCGAACAGGGTCGCGCCTATTCGGTGCGCGAATTTCTTCATCTGTTAGGTCGCGAGCTGGCGGAAATCGCGCACGAGGACGGACTCTTAACCGCCGCCTTCAAATCGCGCGTGCCGGTTTTTTGTCCCGACATTCTGGCAAGCGAATTTTCGATCGGGATCGCGCGTTCGCGTTTTGAAAAGAAAACGCAGTTTAATTTCGACATCACGCAGGACACGATGGAAATGATGCAGATCGCCAATCGCACGCGAAATTCCGGGATTATCACGCTCGGAAGCGTCTGCAGTCAGAAAATGGTCAATATGGCGGAAGTTTCGTCCTATATCACGCGCACCAATCCGCGCGGACATAAATACGCCGTTTCGATCACGACCGATTCCGTGCCGCTCGACATCCGAACGCCTTCTTTCGGCGGCAGCCACACGCAGGTTTTCGGCAAACTTCTGCGCGGCGCGACGACCGCTTACGTGCCGTCCGACCCGTCGATCGCGCTGCCGATGCTGATCACCGCGCTTTCGCAAACCGCCGCGAAATATATGAAAGGTCGCAAACGTCCGAATTTTTCTTTCAGCGGCAAAGATCTGGGAATTGATATTCCCTAAACATTAAACATTGACCATTTATCATTTATCGCTGAAATTGAATGATAAATGGTTAATGAGATATGAAGGTATGTCAGCTTCTGCCCAACTTCCGATGAATTTCGGCGGCATCGACGACGCGAGATATTCAAGTTTTGAATCTTCACGGGTCGTCGTTTTTCCTGTTTCTTATGAAGGAACCGTTTCGTATGGAACCGGCACGGGCGAAGGCGCGGCGGCAATTATTGAGGCTTCGCGAAATCTGGAACTCTACGAAGAAGAGACCGACACCGAAGTTTTCAAGATCGGTATTCACACGCTCGCAGAATTTGCGCCCCGCGAAACGCCCGAAGCGATGATGCGGGCGCTTTACGATCAAACCAAAGAATTGCTCAAAACCGGAAAATTTCTTTGTCTGATCGGGGCGGAGCATTCCGTTTCCGTTCCGGCAATCCGCGCCCACGCCGAAAAATTTCATAATCTCTCGGTTTTGCAGATCGATGCCCATGCCGATCTGCGCGATGAATACGACGGCACGCCGCATTCTCACGCGTCGGTCATGGCACGTATCGTCAAGGATTTGCGGCTGCCCACCGTGCAGGTCGGAATTCGCTCGATCTCGGCGGATGAAGCGCGCGCGCTTGCCGATGGTTTGCCGACGAGAATTTACTGGGCGAAGGATATTGTCGGGCGCACCGATTGGATTGACGACGCGCTTGAAAACTTAACCGACAATGTTTATCTGACGATTGATATTGACGGTCTTGACCCGAGTCTCGTGCCGACAACCGGGACGCCCGAACCCGGCGGACTCGGCTGGTATGAAACGCTGGCTTTGATCCGTAAACTCGCAGAAAAACGACGCGTTGTCGGAATGGATTTGGTCGAATTTTCAAAAACCGGGAATTCCGCCGCGCCCGCTTTTCTTTGTGCTAAACTGATTTATAAATCGCTGGCTTATATTTTTCGGAACGAAGCGCCGAAAGTTATCGGCAAAAGTTAAAAAAACGCGAACTTACGGTATAATCAGAGCGTAATAGCTTTGTTCTTTTCAAATCAACGCAGATTTAGAAAAAATTTCCGATCTAAGTTTTTGGAGATATTTAATATGAAAGTTAGAAATATTTTGAGCATTTTGCTCATTTTTTCGGTCGCCGTCATTTCCGGCTGCCGGACAAATCTTTTTAACGGTGAAACGCCCGCACCGGATTCGCAGAATCAAGCCCAAACACCGCCGCCCGCGCCTCTCGTGGTTGACGGTATGCGCACGTCTTATGCCGATGTCGTCGAAAAAACTTCGCCGGCGGTCGTGCAAATCTTTTCCGAACGCAAATCAAAAGTCCCGCCTCAGCAATTCCCGTTCGGCGACGACGATTTTTTCCGGCAGTTTATTCCGAAACCAAACCAGCAGCAACAGCGTCCGCAGGTTGAACGCGGGACGGGTTCGGGCGTCATCGTCAGTGCCGACGGTTCGGTTTTGACCAATCACCACGTGATTGACGGTGCCGATAAAATTACCGTCAGAATGCAGGACGGAAAAACTTTCGAGGCAAAAACGGTCGGTTCCGATCAGCCTTCGGATTTGGCGGTTTTGAAGATCGAAAGCACCAATCTTCCCTTTTTGACGCTTGGCAATTCGGATTCGGTGCGCGTCGGCGATATTGTTCTGGCAATCGGCAACCCGCTCGGCATCGGTCAATCGGTGACCGCCGGCATTATTTCCGCGAAAGGCAGACGGACGGGTTTGAGCAACGGAAGCTTTGAAGATTTTCTGCAAACCGACGCGCCGATCAATCGCGGCAATTCGGGCGGCGCGCTCGTTAATCTGGCGGGCGAGCTGATCGGCATCAACTCGCAGATTTTATCATCCGGACAAGGCGGCGGCAGTATCGGCATCGGCTTTTCGATTCCTTCGAATATGGCAAAAAACGTGATGGAACAGTTGATCGCCAGCGGCAAAGTCCGGCGCGGACAGCTTGGCATCAACATTCAGAATATCACCGAAGATGTCGCTAAAAGCCTCGAATTAAAGGACACCAAAGGAATTCTTGTAAGCAATGTTCGGGCGGGCAGCGCGGCGGAAAAAGCCGGCATCAAACGCGGCGATATAATTCTTGCGATCAACGGCGAAAAACTTGACGACGGCAATATTTTCCGCAATAAAGTCGCTTCGACAATGCCCGGAACCGACATTAAATTAACGGTCTTGCGCGACGGAGCCGAACAGGAATTTACCGCCGTCCTCGATGAATTCGATGTTGACGGCGCCAAAAAGGATAATCAGGACGAAAAGGACAACCCTGAAAACCCGGCTAAGCCAAGCGGCAAACTGGGTCTGGATTTGAAACCGATCACGTCCGATGAAGCCCGAAAACTTCAACTTCCCGACGGCACCACCGGTTTGCTCGTGACCGATGTTGACCAAAGCGGTTCAGCCGCCGACGAGGGAATTGCCCGCGGCGACGTTATTTTGGAAGTCAACCGCCAGCCGGTCGGAACGCTTGATGAAATGCAGTCGGCACTCGAAAAGTCCGGCGACAAACCGATTTTACTGCTTGTTGCGAGACGCGGACAAAACAGTTATCTGACGGTCAAACCGAAATAGTTCGACAAAATCAAAATCAAAAAAGCCTTCGATTGAGTTTAACTTAATCGAAGGCTTTTTTTTCTATACAAAAGACTAAAAACTATGATAAAAAAAGAGTTATGTGGAATAAAATTTACTTGGCGGTTTTCGGTGTCGCACTTTTTGTAATGAGTTTTTTCACCTTTTATGCAAATAGCTGGCTCGGGAGCATCGGCGACCCGCTGGCGGCTCTCGCCGGTTACGAATTTTATGCCGGTTTAGCCACCTCGTTTCTCTGGATTTCAACCGTAATTCTGCTTATTCTGGCAAATCTTTTACTTTGGAATACGCGCCGTAGCTGGGCGCTTTGGACGAGTTTTGCCTATTTTGCGATTTTCGTCATCCTCCGCACTTTTTGGCTCGAAAAAGCCCGTTTCAATTTTCAAAATTCCGACGGTTTTTTCTTTACGCCACTGGTCGGCGTGATTTTAATTATCGTCGTCGGAGCGCTCGTCTTTTTTAATCAATTTCTAAACCTGCGTTTGAACGAAAGAATGTATCCAATCAAAGAAGCAACCGAAAACGCCGAGGTCGAAGAAAATGAAGTTTAGATTTTCACGGATTAGTTTGGTCATTCTTTTGACCATTTTGTCGGTTTGCTTTTTATTTTCCGTAAGCCACCGCCAAAATTTTGCGCAAAGTCTTTCATCCGCAGATTTTCCAATAAATAAAATTGAAATCTCCGAAAATACGCTGGCAACGATCAATGACGGCGATTTCGTTTATCCGAAATTTTCGCCCGACGGTAAACTGCTCGCTTATTCAAAAGTTTTGGTCGAAGACATTGAAAATTCGGAAATTCATCTTTTCAACCTCCAAACTCAAAATAAAACGGTTTTGCTCGACGCCCAACGGGCAAAGAAATATGCCGTTTACGCTTCTTTCGTGGCGGAACTCAAATGGCTCGGGTTAAACCGTTTGCAAGCCCGGATTTCGGACGGCGATGTTGATTCGACGATTCTGACCTTTAATACGCAAACCCGCCGCGTAATAAAAAAGAATTTTTCGAGCGGCGATGATTTCGAGCGAATCGCTTCGCCTTTGGAGAAAACCGTTGACAAGGCATTTCCCGAGATCTCGCGCGAATTTATCGAAACCGCTTTTAATATGAATCAAGCCTTCAAGATCGGCGAGCGCGGCCCGGTTTTACAATTTAGTCACGCCCAAGCCGATTCCAATATTTGGTTTTTCGATTTTCAAACAAAGCAAAAACAATTGCTCATCGAAAATCCTCAAAATTCAGACGATTATCGCCTTGCCGGAGCGTTGGAAACAAACGGTAACCTGCTTTTGATGGTTGAATATAAAGAAGAATTGCTTTTTCACCTAAAGCGCAGCGATAAAATCGAGTTGATCGCCAGAACCAAGTTCGGCGGAGAATTCGAGCCAAAATTTGAAGCCGCATCGAAAGCCTTTTTTCTGCTCAAACAGCCTAATTCCGAAACCGAAAAACCGAGTTCGCTGTGGTATTTTGACGGCAGTCAATTGAGTTTGGTCGCGGACGTTGAGAATCTTTGCGACGCCGAGATTGATTCAAAAGGCAAAACGATCGCCTTTTGTTTTTGGAACAAAACCGGAAAACGCGACATCACGGTGCGAAAAATCAAAAATCAATTCTAAAAAAGAAAGGCTTTCGGTTTGATTTTCCGAAAGCCTTTCTTTTTTGGTCGGGACGACAGGATTTGAACTTGCGACCTCTTCCACCCCAAGGAAGCGCGCTACCAGGCTGCGCTACGTCCCGCTAAATGAACTTTAAGAGTAAAAAACGGATCAAGGTTTTGTCAAACTCTTAATCCGTAAACTTAAAATTCGAAGCCAAAATTCCGGGCAATTCTTGTTCGGGAAAACTTTCAAATATAACAAGACCCTTTTCAAAATCGAATAATTTATTTTTCAAGTAA
>CADEFG010000105.1:6322-10831 GCA_902826505.1 uncultured Acidobacteriota bacterium | reverse complement strand
AAGCGGTTTAAGAACCTTGGTTCTCGCTTCGGAGACGGTCGAAACAAATTCCCGTGTTCCGATCGATGCCAAATTCACGGAGGTCAGCGGGGTTGATAACAGCGTCGTGACAATTACCAACGACAGTGCTCCATTGGTTGAAAGCGAAACGAGTGTCCGCGGCGATATCATCACCGGACGAGAAGTGACCGATCTTCCGTTAGGTCAGCGCAATTTTACGGTTTTAGCCGGATTATCGCCCGGCGTGACGCGCCCGACCGGTTCATCATTCGGACTGCTGGGCGGCGGCAACGAAGCGAATCCGCCGAATTTTCCATCGGCTGAAACGGCGCGTTTTCGTGAATCGGGCGGTTCGGCAATTTCGTCAAACGGCGCGCGCGTGACGCAGAACGAATTTTTGCTCGACGGCGTCGACAACAACGAAGCTCAATTCCGGCAAATTGCGATTTTCCCGAATCCCGACAGCATTTCGGAATTCAAGATCGAAACGAGCGTGCCGCGCGCCGAACTCGGCAGAGCGGGCGGAGCGATCATTTCGACGACCTTGAAATCCGGCGGAAACGAATTTCACGGGACGGCATTTGAATTTTACCAAGGTCGGTTTTTGAGTTCGGCTGCCGCGCAGTTTGATAAATTTAACAACCCGACCGGCTCACGGCTGGTTCCGAATTATGTCAGTCATAATTTTGGCGGAACGATCGGCGGTCCGATATTTTTACCGCGTTTCGGTGAAGGAACACCATATCTTTATGATGGGCGTAACAAATCGTTCTTCTTTTTTTCCTACGGCGGTCAGCGCGGATTTATTCCGGCGGTTGAAGGCGACGGGAATTTTATCAACACGATTCCGGTTCCGACCGCGAGAATGCGGGTCGGCGATTTTAGCGAATTGCTTCGTCCGAATACGACACAGGTTTACAGACTGGCGGGCGGCGGCACGGTAACGGCACCGATCGGAACAATTTTTGCGCCGAACGGAACTCCGATTCCGGGCAATGATTTAAGAAACTGCCCGACGTGCGGCGCGTTTTCGCCCTTTGCCCAAAATTATTTGAATGCGTTTCCACTTCCGAGCATCAGCCGTCCGGGTGAAAACTACACGGTCAATCGAGTAGTTCGACCGGAACAGGATGCGTGGGATATCAGATTAGATCATAAACTGTTTGAAGGCACCAATATTTGGGGCAGATACAGTCGTTTAAGACAAGAAAGAGTTGTCAGCAACTTCTTCCCGCTCGGTTCATCGCCGACCGGCAACGATTTACCTGCCGGACCATCAGCCGGGAACATTCTCGGAAATTCGCGAGCGGCGGTGATCGGCAGTACGCAAAGTTTTGGAACCAATATCATCAACGACATTCGATTCGGCTATACGCGGGTTGAAATCGGTATTTTGAACACCGGTGTTTTTGGAACGGGCGGTTTCAATCCGAATATTTCGGCAATTTTAGGCGCCAGAAATATTAATAATGATCAAAATTCCTCGGGTATCGTGTTGCTCGGAATCGTTGACCAGATTGCCGGCGGCGACCGCGCCGCGGAATTTACCGGCGACGGCGGTCCGTTTTTGTTCAAGTCGAACAATTTCAATTTGGCGGATGCCGTAACGGTCGTCAAAGGAAATTCGATCTTCAAATTTGGTTTTGACGGGCGTTTAAGAGAAAACACAAACATCGACGGCGGACGAAATGGCGGTATCAAAGGCAATGTCCAGTATGGAACAAGTGCCCGCGAAACTAATGATAACAGCGGATTTGCCAATTTTGCCTATAACGGAATCGGACCGAACGACACCGGCTCGGCATTGGCAAACTTTCTGCTCGGTTATGCGCCGGGAACGTTAAGCCGCGGAACGCCGGGCACGGACGCTTTGCTGGAAAGCAAAGAGATTGCTTTTTTTGTCCAGGACGACTGGAAGGCAACGCAAAATCTGACGCTTAATCTCGGACTCCGGTATGATGTATTTACCTCTCCGACGGAACGTTTTGACCGGATCTCAAATTTCGACCCGCGCACCGGAAATATTATCGTTGCCGGGAGCGACAACCGCGATCTCGCGACCAACGATTTAAATAATTTTGGTCCTCGAATCGGGTTTGCCTATTCCCTCGGCAAAAACAAAGACCTTGTTTTGCGCGGCGGCTACGGAATCGTTTATTCGGTCGATGCGAGCGGAATTCCGTCTTTGAACACCAATCCGGGCAATGGCGGCGGAAGTTATGGCTGCGACCCGATCAATAATCCGGGCGGTTGTCCGGCGGGAATTCTCGGCAGAAATCTCTATGATCGCGGATTGCCGACGCCGGTCGAAACATTTGTTCCGCGCGGTACTGTTTTTGCATCGCCGACCAACCGGACGATCATTTTCAACGATCCGAACCGGAAAGATGCCCGCTTCCAACAATACAACTTTACGGTGCAGTACGGTTTCTGGAAAAACTGGCTGGCGGAAGCCGCCTATGTCGGTTCGACCGGAAATAATCTGTTGATCGTGCAGAATATCGGGAACGGAACTGATGCCGGTGCGCCGGGTTCACGAGAGGTTACCAATATCGGTAATGTGATTGCCTCGCGGTATATCGGTGAATTCAGCTACAACGCATTGCAAACAAAACTCGAAAGAAGATTTTCCGATGGTTTTTCGGTTCTTTCGTCTTATACTTTTGCCAAAGCGATTGACAACACGCCGGGCGGATTTTGTCTGAGCGGCGGCGGTCAGCGAAATTGCGGTCCCGATAATCCATTGCGATTAGATCTGGATCGCGGTCTTTCTGATACGGATGTCCGGCACCGGGTTACTTTTGCGAGTGTTTACGATTTGCCGTTCGGAAAAGAAAGAAAATTCTTGAAAAATATTCCGACCGCGCTTGATTACATCATCGGCGGCTGGCAAATGAACAACATCGTGACGCTGCAAAGCGGTCCCGTTTATGATGTCACGGTCAATGGCGGGCGCGTTGATATTATCGGCGATCCGACACCGACGGCGGCACAGAAAGCGCAGGGCATTCAGCTCAATCGGGCGGCGTTCCGCGCGGCGGTGACGCCGGTCTTTGCAAATGATCCGAACGGTCCTAAATTCGGAAGCCTCGGACGCAACACATTTCGCGGCGATTTCCAGGAATATTGGGATGCCGGGCTTTTCAAAAATGTTCCGATGAGATTTATCAATGAACAATCGGCTGTCCAGATTCGGATTTCCGTCTTTAACGTGCTCAACCACGTCAACCGCGGCAGACCGAACGGCGATTTGAATTCCGATAATTTTGGTAAAGACCAGAGCGAACAGCGTCGTCGGCAGCTTGAGTTCGGTTTGAGATTGATCTTCTAGAATCTCAGCAGGCAAAAGTTGTTTTGAAAGAAAGAGTGACGGGCATTTATTTGTTCGTCACTCAAATTTTTATTATTCTGAAATTATTGGTTCAATCAAAAAATATTCGGGCGTTTATGAGAGTTTTTTTTGCAGGTCTTTTGCTTTTCGGTCTTTTCGCGGCGGCGAACGGGCAAAAGCCGACACCTCTCAAAACGCCTTCGCCGGTCATCCAAAACGCGCTCGATCTGATCAAAAGCCAGCAATTTGACGAAGCCGAAAAAATTCTGCGCGATGTTGTCAAAAAAACTCCGGCAAATGTCGATGCCCGGTTTTTGCTCGGAACCTTGCTGATGCAGAACAAAAAGATCGACGAAGGCATCAAAAATTTGGAAGCTGTTTTAAAGATCAGCCCGAAGCATTTGCAGGCGAACTATAATCTGGCGTTGATCTATTCGGCGCGCGGCGAGAATAAAAAGGCGATTCCGTATCTCGAACACGCCGCCGGAATTATTCCGCCGAACAAAACGCCGAAAACCAGTGACGCGGTTTTATTGACCGCCTTAACGCGGGCTTATATCGGCGAACGGCGCAAAAAAGAAGCCGAAAATCTGATTCCGCTGATCGAAAACCTAAGTTCGCAGGATATTCGGATCCTGTTTACGCTCGGATTGCTGCAGGCGGAACTCGGAAATTACGAGAAAGCCGCCGTGATTTTTGAGAATGTCAACGGTCAGCGCCCGAATTCGACCGATGTTTTATATAATCTCGGCATCGCCTATTACAATCTGGACAAATTGCCCGAAGCCAAAGCCATTTTACTGCAAGCCGTCAGTTTGAACCCGAATCAGCCCGAATTTTATTATCGTCTGGGTTTGATCACCTCGGCGCAGCAAGACAGCGACGCGGCGGTCAGTTACTGGCTCAAAGCGCTTGAATTGAAAGCCGATTATCACGAAGCCTTTTTTCTGATCGGCGAAGAGCTTTTAAAGAACAAAAAGGTGTCGGGCGCGCTGCCGTTTTATCAAAAAGCCGCGCTTTTGCAGCCCGCCCGCGTTTTGTATCAACTGCGTTTGGGCGTCGCCTATTTTCGGCTTCAGCAATACAGCGACGCGCGAAAGGTTTTCGACGCGGTCTTGGTCAAATATCCGGCGGATGGCAATTTTAATTTCCTGAAAGGTTATATTGCGCGCGCCGAA
>CADEFG010000105.1:0-6312 GCA_902826505.1 uncultured Acidobacteriota bacterium | reverse complement strand
TGTTCGACGAAGTCCTGGCGAGTTGTGAAAAGGTCTTAAAGGTCAGCCCGAATAATCCGGATGTGCTGGCAAGTATGGGTTATATCGCGCTCGAACGCGGCGAGCTCGAAAAAGCCGAACAGATCTTGCGGCAGACGATCAAGCTCGATTCGAAAAATTTCCCCGCTTATTACGATTTGGGGAGATTGCTCAACCGGCAGAAAAAATTCGCGGAAGCCTTGCCGGTGCTTGAAAAAGGCGTGACCCTGACCAAAGAAGACCCGGGCATTCGATATCAGCTTTTTATTACTTATTCGCGTTTGAAACAAAAGGAAAAAGCGACCGCCATTTTTGCCGAATTTAAGCGTTTGGAAAAGGTTTTCAATGCCGGTTCGGGTTCTTCGACATCTGCCGATCAAGTGCGCGATCTGCCGGATTCGGTCGAGCCGCAACAACCGTCAACTTCCGCCGACAAATTGCCGGATTCGGCGATCCAAAAGAAACCCAGATGAAAAAAAAATTGCCATTAAAATTCGTTGCGCTGATGATTTTTGGACTGACCGCTTTCGGTTTCGGACAAAACGCGCCGAAGGTCGAAAAGGTCGAGCCGCCGAGCTGGTGGGCGAATCATTCGACGGGTTCGGTGCGGCTGCTCGTGCGCGGCGCGAATTTTCGAGACGCAAAAGTTTTATCGAAAAATGCTTCGCTGCAAGTTTCAAATATTCGCGTCAACCAGCGCGGCGATTATCTGTTTTTCGATGTCGCGATCGCGAAAAATACAAAGGTCGGAAAATACGATTTTGAAGTTTCGAACGCGAACGGCAAAACGAGCGTGCCGTTTGAAATTCTCGCGCCGCTCGACGCGAAAACGAATTTTCAAACCATCACCAACGACGACGTGATCTATCTGATCATGCCCGACCGTTTCGCGGACGGCGATCCTTCGAACAACTTGGGCGTCGACCGCCAGAATTCGCGCGCGTGGCACGGCGGCGATTTTCGCGGCATCCAATCGAAAATCCCGTATTTGAAGGAACTCGGCGTGACGGCGATCTGGCTGACGCCGTGGTACGACAACCCGGACGAAGCCAACCAGTGCGATAAACCGTGGTGTCCGAACACGAATTATCACGGCTATCACGCGATCGATTATTACGGCGTCGAAAACCATTTCGGGACGATGGAAGATTTGCGCGCGCTTATTCGGGCGTGCCATCAAAACGGCATCAAAGTCATTCAGGATCAGGTTGCCAATCACGTCGGGATTCAGCATCCGTGGTCGAAAAGCGCGCCCTTAGAGAATTGGTTTTCGCCTTTTTCGCCGAACACTTTCAATAATTCAGTTCTTCTGAGCCCGAACGCTTCGCCGGCGGAACGCGATAATTTGCTGAAAGGCTGGTTTAACGAGCTTTTGCCGGACAACAATCACTATGAGCCGGAAGTTGCGAAATATCAGATTCAAAACGCGCTCTGGTGGATCGGCGCGACCGGTATCAACGGCATCCGGCAGGACACGATCCAATATATGCCTCGGACGTTTATCCGCGATTGGTCAACGGCGATTTTGCGCCAATACCCGAAATTTTATCTCGTCGGCGAAGTTTTCGAGGAAGATTCGGCGCAGACCGCGTTTTTTCAGGGCGGCAAAACGGGCTGGGACGGAATTGATACGAAACTTCCAAGCGTTTTCGATTTCAAGCTCTGGCGCACATCGCAGGAAGTTTTCACCGGCAAAAAGCCGATGCGTGCGCTCCGCGACGTTTTGAAATACGACGGGCTTTACGGAAATATAAACAACGTCACGCTCTTGGCAAACAATCACGACACCGATCGTTTTATGTCGTTGCAAGGCGCGACGCTCGAAGGCGCGATGCTCCACACGGCATTTGTTTTAGCGACACGCGGTATTCCGCAGCTTTATTACGGCGAAGAGATCGCGATGACCGGCGGACACGATCCCGACAACCGCAAAGATTTTTCGGGCGGTTTTGCGGGTGATTCAAAAAATAAATTTACGAAAGACGGAAGGACAGCGGACGAACAGAAAATGTTCGAATGGACGCAGAAATGGATAAAATTAAGGCGGGAAAGTCGGGCATTAAGATTAGGAGATACAATAGATTTATTCTATGACAACGAAGCTTATGTTTTTGCGCGTAAGGTATCACAACCAGAACGAATAGATGCTAAAATTATTGGATTTAATACTTCTAATAAAGAAAAAACTATTGAAATTTCAAAAAATTCTTTCTCAAAATTATTTTGGATTTTTGCGAACGATAAACTTTCGGCAGAAATTGGAAATATAACCGATTTACAAGCTTTGAACGGCAAGTGGAAAATAATAATTCCACCAAAATCCGTAATAGTTTATAGAATGAACAGCAGATAATTTAATTGGTTTTTGTCGCCGACGGTGACCGACAACATACCGTAGCGAGAATTGCTGCGAAAGGATTTGAGCATCGAAGATGCGTTCAGAAAATAGCCAAACGTGAAGCGCGAGCGAAACGTCTGGAATGATAAAATAAAACGAATTGAGCTCTGAAAGAGCGACAGACAATGAAATATAGTTTCGCTCCTTCAGAGCTCGAAATTGTTTTTAACCGAAAACCAGAGGTTCGCTTTGCTCACCTTTGGCTACTTTATGAAACTGCTCCGCAGTTTTAACCCAAATTTTACTTTATGAAATATGAAACTGCTATGCGGTTTAATCCAAATTTTATTGTGAAACTGCGGTGCCGTTAAATGTAATTTTGTTTTGAAATTAAGGAGTAAACTTGATGCCTTCCACACATACGAGTTTGTATTTTCATTTTGTGTTTTCGACCAAAGACCGTTTGCCTTTGATTGCGGATGATTGGAAAGAAAAACTTCATTCATATTTAGGCGGAATCGTCAGAAATCAAAATGGGGTGGCTTTGGCAGTCGGCGGCATAAATGACCATGTTCATTTACTTGTGAGTTTAAGTGCAATCCATCGACTTTCGGATTTGATGCGGGAATTAAAAGCCAGCTCATCGGCTTGGATTCATCGGGAAATCGGTTTGAAAAGTTTTGCCTGGCAAGTCGGTTATGGAGCGTTTACGGTTAGTCCGAATAATTTGGCGAGAGTGAAAAATTATATTTTAAATCAGGAACGGCATCATCGAAAGCAAAGTTTTAAAGATGAGTATGTTGGCTTATTAAAAACATCGGGCGTTGATTATGATGAAATATATCTTTGGTAACCGACGAGTTTCCAGAGGTTCTATATCGTTCATTTTTAGCTATTTTCCGATTGATCCTTCGGTGTGTACGTTGAATAATTGAATGAAAAAACTTCTCAAAATAATCGGCGTCGGTTTGGCTTTGATCGCCATCATATTTGGCGTCATTATTTTGATCAACGAGCGGGACAAAGCGGTGATTGTAAAATACGCGAACAACGAAAATTTGAAAACCGTCAAGGCGGATTGGCAGGGAACGCCGGTCGATGAAAAGGGACGGTTCGTCAATCACGAATTTCCTTTTTTGCCGCGCTTTACAAAGATGCTGCGCTGGACTTTGAGCGCGAATCCGCAAAAGCAGGAAAAATTAAATGATACCGCACGGCTTGCCGTTCTTGACCCGAACGAATTTTTAGCGAGCGAGCGCGACGGCATTTTGTGGCTCGGTCACGCGGCGTTTTTTATTCGTCTCGGCGGGAAAAGCATTCTGCTCGACCCGGTTTTCGGCGAGCCGTCGTTCTTAAAACCGCTTGTTAAAATCGAGTCGCCGATCGAGAAGATAAAACGCGTTGATTACGTGCTGCTGTCGCACGATCACCGCGAACACGCGGACGAAAAGACGATTCGCGCGATTGCCCAAAAATTTCCCGAGGCAAGATTTTTCGGCGGTTTGCGGATGGAAGAACTTCTGCGGGATTGGATTTCGCCATCGAACGAAGTCCAAACCGCCGGTTGGTTTCAGCAGTATAATTTGACGGACGAACGGGTGAAAATCACGTTTTTGCCGGTTCGTCATTGGTGCAAACGCGGGCTTTTTGACACGAATCATATACTTTGGGGCGGTTATGTGATCGAAGGCGCGGGGCAAACGATCTATTTCAGCGGCGATTCGGGGTTCGGTTCGCATTACCGGGAAACGGCGGAGATATTTCCCGAGATCGATTATTTTCTGATCGGCATCGGCGCGTATAAACCGCGCTTTATGATGGCGGAAAATCACAACACGCCCGAAGAAGCCGTTCAAGCATTTACGGACGCGCGGGCAAAAGTTCTGGTGCCGATGCATTACGGGCGTTTCGATATGGCGGACGAACCGCCAAGCGAGCCTTTGAAATTATTAAACGAAGAAGCAGAAAAACAGGGCTTGCGCGATAAACTAAAACCGCTGGCGCTGAACGAAAGTTTTTATTTTGAATAATTTGTCCGCAGATCGGCAGACTTCGGTTGCAATTTCAAATTTCAGATTACATATTACAGATTAAGAAAAATCTATCTGTCGCTGTGTCCGTGTGCGGACGAAGAATTTTTATGAAAAAGGGTCGTGTTTTTTTACATATTTTTGTCTTTATTTTCCTGAATTTTATGACCGTCAATGCGCAAAGCGAATCGCCGAATGTTCCGCCGGACTGGAAAACTCTTGCCGAAGCGACCGATTACCGAAAAAGTTGGAATTACGCCGACACGATCGCCTTCGCGCAAAAGCTGGACAAAGCGTCGGACAAGATAGTTTATCAATCGTTTGGAAAATCGGGCGAAGGACGTGATTTGCCGCTGCTGATCGCGGCGGACGGCAAAACCTTTACCGCCGAACAGGCGAAAAAAAGCGGGAAGGCGATAATCTTGATCCAAGCCGGTATTCATTCGGGCGAGATCGACGGCAAAGACGCCGGTTTTGCCTTGCTTCGCGACATTGCGATCACCAAAACGCGCCCCGGTTTGTTAAAAAACTGCGTTTTGCTTTTCGTGCCGATCTATAACACGGACGGGCACGAAATGGCTTCGCCCTATAACCGCATCAATCAAAACGGTCCCCAGGAGATGGGCTGGCGCGCAACTTCGGCTGGACTGAATTTAAACCGCGATTATATGAAGGCGGACGCGCCCGAAACACGTGCGTTTTTAAAATTGTGGAACGAATGGAAACCCGATTTTTTCTTTGACCTGCACGTCACGGACGGCGCGGATTTCGAGTATAACATCACGTATGAATACGCGCATTTTCAGGAAGTTTCGCCCGCCATCAAAAATTGGATGGACGCGTATTTTGACGGCAAGATTAAAGCCGAGGTCGAAAAGGAAGGCAATCTTTTGACGCATTATCTCGAATTCGGCGGGCGCGAAGTGACGACCGGAATCTACACGTTTATCGCGACGCCGCGTTTTGCGACCGGTTACGCGGCGCTGCGGAATCGTCCCGGACTGCTGATCGAAACGCATTCGTTAAAGCCTTATAAATCCAGAGTTCGCGGAACTTACGACGTGCTTTGGAAAACGCTCGAGGAAATTAACCGCTCGAAAGCGAGCCTTTTTGAAGCCAACCGCAAAGCCGACGAAGAAACCATTGAGCGCGGAAAAACTTTCGATCCGGCGCGGCAATTTCCGCTGCAAATCGGTTTGAGCGACAAAAGCGAACCGTTTCAGCTGAGGGCGGTCGAATACAAACTTGAAGACAGCGCGGTTTCGGGCGGCAAAAAGATCGTTTACGGCACAAAACCGATCGAGGTGACGGTTAAAAAGTTCGATGAAGGACTGGTCAAAGTTGCGGTCGCGCCGCCGCTTTATTACATCGTTCCGCCGCAGTGGCAAGCGGCGATCGAACGGCTCGAAGCGCACGGCGTCAAATTTGAAAGGATCAAAAAGCCTTTGACGATCGAGATTGAAAGTTATCGTCTGAGCGAGCCGAAATGGGCGGCGAATCCGTTTGAAAATCGTCTGCCGGTTTCGTTCAAAGCCGTTCCGATCACCGAAACGCGCAACTTTCCGGCTGGTTCGGCGCTGGTTCCGCTCGATCAGGAAACGGCGAATGTCGCGATTCATCTGCTTGAACCCGGCTCGACCGATTCGCTCGCGACTTGGGGATTTTTTAACGCGATTTTCGAGATGAAAGAGTATTTCAGCGATTACATCATGGAAAAGATCGCCTCGGAAATGCTCGCCAAAGACGAAAGTTTGCGCCGGGAATTCGAGGAAAGATTAAAGGACGAAAAATTTGCGAAAAGCCCGCGTGCGCGATTGCAATTTTTCTACGAACGCTCGCCGTATGCGGATAAACGAATCGGCGTTTATCCGTTCGGACGAATTACGAAAGAGTTTAAAAATCAATGAGTAAACTGTTGTTCTTAAC
>CADEFG010000104.1 GCA_902826505.1 uncultured Acidobacteriota bacterium | reverse complement strand
CAATTTCGCGATCCCGAAATCCAAAACCTTGACGTAACCATCGGTTCGAATCATGATGTTCTCGGGCTTGACGTCGCGGTGGACGATGCCCGCGTCGTGCGCCGCGATCAGCGCGTTTGCCGTTTGAATGGTGATCTCAAGAACGTCCGCCAGATTCAAGGTCGAACTTTGCATTTTCTGGCGCAGCGTTTGTCCTTCGACAAATTCGGTCGCGATAAAATGATTGCCGCTGTGTTCGCCGAAATCGAAGATCGTCAGAATATTCGGATGATTGAGCGCAGAGGCGGCGTGCGCCTCGCGCATAAACCGTTCGATCGCCGAAGCGTCTTTCATCAAACTTTCGGGTAGAATTTTAATCGCCACGTCGCGCCGCAAACGAAGGTCGGAAGCCCGATAAATTTCGCCCATACCACCCGCGCCGATCGCGGACTGCACCTTGTAATGCCCGATTTTTTCGCCGATGACAATCATTTTGAAGCCTTTAATTATAACATTCATTTCATCTGTGCAACAATTTTCGTTGCAAATAAATTCAGATTGAAACCTCGGGGCTGAATCTTGCGTAAAAGCGTCATAAAACTTGTCATCGAGCGCGTCGGGTTGATAAACTGACGTTACAAATTCATTCTTAAAGGAGTAAAAATTTATGAAGCGAAAAAGCATTTTGTTAGCTGTCATCTTAACGGCACTGGTCTTTGTTTTGTGTCCTGATGCGGAGGCACAGACTTTTACGGTCGGTTCGACCTTGGAAAATTTCAAATTGACCGACCTTAACGGTAAAGAGCAATCTTTTGACAGTTTGAAAGGCGAAAAAGGCACCGTCGTGGTTTTTCTTTCGGCGCAATGTCCGGTCGTCAAAGGCTATAATTCACGCATTAATCAAATCGCCGCCGATTATGGATCGAAAGGAATCAGTTTCATCGGGATCAATTCCAATGCGACCGAATCGCTTGACTGGGTCAAATCGGATGCTGCCGAAGTCGGTTATAAATTTCCTGTTTTGATCGATAAAGGCGCAGCTCTTGCCGACAAACTCGGGGCGAGCGTAACGCCGGAAGTTTATTATTTCGACACGAAAAATGTTTTGATCTATCACGGCGCGATCGATAACAGCCGCAAAGGCGACAGCATTACGGATAATTATCTGCGCATCGCCTTCGACGCTTCGCTCAGCGGAAAGAAGATTGAAAAGACCAAGATCAACGCTTTCGGTTGTTCGATCAAACGCAAAGCCGAGTAGTAAAAACAATGAAAAAAGCCGTTTCAAACGGGACGAAAGCTTGTTTTTCAGCGCTTGTTTTCGTCCTCATCTTTTCGTTCGTCAGTTTTGCCCAGAAAAAAACTCCGAACTCCAAACCAACGCCGAACGCCGCTTTGCCGAAAGTGACGCAAATCGATGAAGTCGGCATCAAAACGACCTTAAAACCGAACGGCAAACCGCTGCTCGTCAATTTTTGGGCGACCTGGTGCGATCCGTGCCGCGAGGAATTTCCAGACCTCGTCAAGCTTGACACGGAATACAGGGGCAAAATCGATTTCATCACCATTTCGCTCGACGATCTGGCGGAAATAAAGCGCGATGTCCCGAATTTTCTCGCCGAAATGAAAGCCGGAATGCCCGCCTATTTGCTCAAGGTTGCTGACGAAAGCGCGGTCATTTCTTCGATCACCAAAGATTGGAGCGGCGGTTTGCCGTTCACGATTTTGTATAACGAAAAGGGCGAAATCGCGTATTTCAGACAAGGCAAGGTCAAACTCGATGTTTTGGGCGCGGAGATCAATAAACTTCTCCCGAGCAAAAAATCCGACGAAATGGTGGTGCTCATGGATTTTGTCAAAATCAAAGACGGCAAACGCGACGAAGCGCTGTTTTTCTACGAAAACAACTGGAAAGTTTACCGCGAAACGGCTCTCAAAAAAGGCTTTATTCATTCATATGAATTGATCGAAGCAAAATCCGAAACAAATCCGACTTTCGACATTATTCTCGTCACGCGCTACAAAAACGAGGAGCAGCATAAAAACAGCGAAAAGAACTTTGCACCGATTCTCAAAGAAATTCGTCCCAACGGCGCATTGCTGAAAAATGATCTAAAGCCCGAAGATTTTCGGCAAAACGTATTTCTGAGCATCGGCAAACCAATCTTCACCGCCGGAAATTAACAATTAATTTGCAACGAGATTTAAAGGCTTCCAACCAACCAACAAAAGGAGTTAAATATGTATCGAAAAATCGAAGACTTTCAATCGAGCTGGGCTTATGAGACGGAAATAACAACCAAGCTTTTCAATAATTTAACTGATGAGTCATTAAATCAAAAAGTAACCGCAAACGGTCGCACGCTCGGTTTTACGGCGTGGCACATCGTTTTGACATTGGGCGAAATGCTCGGGAAAGTCGGACTCAAAATCGATTGTCCGGCGGAGGACGCAAGCGCGCCGGCGAGTGCGCGGGAAATTGCCGAAACATTCGAAAAAGCGGCAAAATCCGTCAGCGAAGAGATTATGAAAACCTGGACGGACGAAACTTTGCTGATCGAAGACGAGATGTATGGAATGATCTGGAAACGCGGGACGACTTTGAGTTTGCTGATCAATCATCAAGCGCATCATCGCGGGCAAGTAACGGTTTTAATGCGCCAGGCGGGCGTGCCGGTGATCGGCGTTTACGGTCCGGCGAAAGAAGAGTGGGAAGCGATGGGCATGGCGGCAATGGCTTAATGCCGGTTTTCGAAATTTTCAAAAAAGAAAGGCGCAAATTCATCTTTGCGTCTTTCTTTTTGGCTCGCGGATTCGACATCGAACTTCTGAAAAGTTAAAATGTCAGTTTCATTTTTCTTGACAAAAACAAACTGATGACGAACGAAATAAAAATCACACCGGAAATTGTCGCTCAACACGGATTTACCACGGAAGAATACAAAAAGGTTTTGGAAATAATGCAGCGCGAGCCTTCGATGACCGAACTCGGAATTTTTTCCGTGATGTGGTCGGAACATTGCAGTTATAAGTCTTCGCGGGTTCATTTGGGACGACTTCCGACGACGGGCGAGCGCGTCATCGTGCCGCCGGGCGAAAATGCGGGCGTCGTTGATATCGGCGATGATTGGTGCGTTGCGTTCAAGGTCGAATCGCATAATCACCCGAGTTTCATCGAACCGTTTCAAGGTGCGGCAACCGGCGTCGGCGGGATTCTGAGAGACGTTTTTACAATGGGCGCACGTCCGATCGCTTTGATGAATTCGCTAAGATTCGGACATTTAGACGATAAGCGCCACGGAAAACGCAACCAATCGATCCTGAAAGGCTGTGTTGACGGCATTGCGCATTACGGTAATTGTTTCGGCACGGCAACCGTCGGCGGCGAGGTTGTTTTTGACGAAGCCTATAATTTAAATCCGCTGGTCAACGCTTTTGCGCTCGGCATTGTTCGCAAAGACCAGATCTTTTTCGGTAAAGCGGAAGGCGTCGGCAACCCGATTTTGTATGTCGGCGCGAAGACCGGGCGCGACGGAATTCACGGCGCAACGATGGCGAGCGCCGAATTTGACGAAGAAGCGCTCGAAAAACGTCCGACCGTTCAGGTCGGCGACCCGTTTTTGGAAAAACTTCTGCTCGAAGCGTGTCTCGAAGCGATGCGTTCGGGCGCGATCGCCGGGATACAGGATATGGGCGCGGCTGGACTGACTTCGTCATCGGTCGAAATGGCTTCGCGTGCCGGAACGGGTTTGGAGCTCGATCTGACGCTCGTTCCGCAGCGCGAAACCGGTATGACGGCGTATGAAATGATGCTCTCGGAATCGCAGGAAAGAATGCTGATCGTCGCCCGCTCGGGACGCGAAAAACAGGTCGTCGATATTTTCAAAAAATGGGATCTGGATGCGGTCGTGATCGGCAAAGTCGTCGAAGGTCATCATTTAAAGGTCTATCACAACGGCGTTCTCGAAGCCGAAATCCCGGTTGATACCGTCACGGATACCGCACCGAAATATTCGCGTCCGATGGACGGAACGAAATTTAAAGTTCAAAATTCAAAATTCAAAATTGAAGACCAAAAACCAAAAACCGAAAACCTCCGCGATGCGTTGAAAATGCTTCTGACATCGCCGAATATTTGCTCGAAGCGTTGGGTTTACGAACAGTATGACACGATGGTGCGCACCAATACGGCGATTTTGCCGGGCGCGGATGCGGCGGTCGTGCGGGTCAAGGAAACGCGCCGCGCGATCTCGATGTGTCTGGACGGCAACGGCAAATTTGCGGCGATCAATCCGCGGATGGGCGCGAAATTGATCGTCGCTGAATCGGCGCGAAACAATGTCTGTGTCGGCGCGCGTCCGATTGCCGTGACGAATTGTCTGAATTTCGCGTCGCCCGAACGTCCCGAAGTGATGTGGTCGTTTTCGGAAGTCGTGGACGGCATTTCGGAAGCGTGCCGCGCGTTTGAAACCCCGATCATTTCGGGCAATGTTTCGTTTTACAACGAAACCGACGGGCGCGGGATTTTGCCGACGCCGACGATCGGAATGGTCGGTTTGATTGAAGATGTGCGAAAAATCATCACGCAAGGCTTTAAAAACGAAGGCGATATTATTGCGCTGCTGGGCGAAACAAAAGACGATCTGGCGGCGAGCGAATATGCTCAAACGATCTTGGGTCTGACGACCGATGAGCTGATCGAAAACGGAATCGTTCCCGAACTCGATCTGGATTTGGAAGTCACGGTTCAGCAAATTTTGCTAAAATTAGCTGAAAACTTATTAATCAATTCGGCGCACGACCCGGCGGACGGCGGCTTGGCGGTGGCGATTGCCGAACAATGCTTTTCTTCGCTAAACAACCGGGCAAACGGCGCGGAAATCGAACTTTCAAACAACGACAATCTTTCGACTGAAAGCCTGCTTTTCGGCGAAACGCCTTCGCGCATTGTCGTCAGCTTTGCGCCGGAAAACACGGAAAAGATCAAAGAAATCGTCGGCGATTGCCCGTTTGAAATCATCGGCAAAGTTTCGGGCGCGAATTTGAACATAAAAATTAACGGTACGGAAAAAATTTCCGCTTCGATTGCCGGACTCGAAAACAGTTGGAAAACCTCGCTTGAAAAGCAGTTGGAACATTAAGAAGATTTTTTCAAAGCCTGGTAAAACTTTGAATTTTGCAACCGTTTTTTAATTTCGGCTCGAACCTCCTCTTTGCCGGAATAGCCGATGTAATATTTATCGAAAGTTTTCCACGCTTTTTTTTCTTCGCCAAGATAAAATAAGTCAACAATATGATCTAAAAATCGGCGATTGTATTCGACTTCTAACTCGGGAATTTGTTCTTTGCTCAATTGTTCAAAAGATTCGACAATCCACTTTTGGGTTTGCAAAAAATTTTCTTTGACAAAATCTTGCTGAATTCCGGTGGCGGGAATATAGGTTCTTGTCCTCTTGTCGTATTTGAAAACCGCGCGCGGTTCAGGCGAACAAGTCCCGCAATCGCCCATAAAATAGCGGAAAGCCGAATCCCATTGCATTAATTCGTAGATTCCGTCGCCGTCGGCATCGAAAATTTCCATCGGATCGCGAAAACTGCCGAAATCTTCGCTGCGAAAAATGTTTCTCGGCGCTCTGCCCAAAACATCGGTGATCCAGTAATTCGTGCAACAGACTCCGCCCGGACCTAACGCAACAACATAAAGTTCTTTTGAGTTTTTGCCGAGAAGATTCGAAATTCCGACTAAGTTTGAGTGATACTCGTTCGGGTAACGCGTTGTGAAATCGAAAATAGTTTTTCCGTCTTTGCTTATAGTTAGCGGTGCAAATTTTTTGACCGAAACTTCAAAGTTTTCAGCTTTTACCGAATAAGTTCTCTCTTTGAAATCTGCTTCTCTAAAATCGTGTCCTTCGATAATCGGGAATTTTTGGTCAATGGTCACGCCGGGATACATTTTTTCAACTTTTTGAGCTTCATTGTCGGTAGTTTTATTCGAGATATCGGAGTTTGTTTTGATCGAAAAGATCTGGGCGGACGGGTTGATCGTTTTACTGCTTTCATCTGAAACCGGTCGGTTTTGACAAGCGAATTGCGACAGCAGAAAGATAAGCGCAAAGGAAAATTTCTTCATTACCCAAACCTCCGAAATGTAAGATTGATTTGAACATAAAACCTGCGTCAAAACAAGAACTTTTTTGCCGTAAAATGATAAGATTTAAGCCGTGAAAGCGGGAATTTATCTTCATATACCTTTTTGCAAATCGCGCTGTTCGTATTGCGATTTTGCGACCGATGTTTTCAAAAATGCGGAAACCGTCGAGCGTTATGTCAATGCGCTTTGCAAAGAGATTTCAAATTCCAGATTCCAGATTCCAGACACCGAAAACCAAAAACCAAAAACCAAAAACCAAATCGAAACGATCTATTTCGGCGGCGGCACGCCTTCTTTGCTTTCACCGAAACAACTCGAAAGAATCTTAAATTCAATTCACAAAAAGTTTTCCGTCGAACCCGAAATCGAGCTGACGATGGAGTTGAATCCGGCGACGATGACGCTTGAAACGGTCAGAGAATACCGGAGTTTAGGCGTCAATCGTGCGAGCTTCGGCGCGCAGACTTTCGATGACACGGAATTAAAAAGATTAGGCAGAAAACACACGGCAAACGACGTTCGCGAGACGATCGAGCTTCTGCGCAATGCCGGTTTCGACAATGTTTCGTTCGATCTGATCGCCGGACTTCCGCGCCAGAGCTTAAAAGATTGGCAGCGAAATCTGGACGAGGCATTAAAATTAAAACCCGAACATCTTTCTTTATACCTGCTCGAAATTCACGAAGGAACGCCGCTCGCGGAACAAATTCGTTCAAATCGTCAGCCTTTGCCGGACGAAGATCTAGCGGCGGAAATGTATGAATTGACGATCGAGAAAACCGCTCGCAAAGGTTACGCGCAATACGAAATCTCCAATTTTTCGCTGCCGCAGCGCGAATCGAAACATAACTCGAAATACTGGCTTTGCGAACCGGTTTTCGCGTTCGGCGTTTCGGCGCATTCGTTCGACGGCGAGCGGCGCTGGGCAAATGAACGCGACACGGCAAAATATGTTGCGCTCATCGAAAAAGATGAATCGGCAATCGTTTACGAGGAAGCGATCGAGGCGGCTTCGGAATTTGTCTTTCTCGGTCTGCGAATGATGAAAGGCGTTGATCTGGCTGGGTTTGAAAAACGTTTCGGCGTAAATCTTTTATCGAAATACGCCGAAGATATAGAGCGTTTGCGGTCACTCGAATTAATTGAAATCGCCGAAAATCGTCTGCGTCTGACAAATAAAGGCGCGCTCTTTTCCAACGAAGTTTTCGCGGTCTTTGTTTAATGCACCATTTCAAATTGTTCGCGCGAATAAACCAGCTCGGCAACGACCGTTTGAAACGACGAGTTTTCCTGTTTTTCCTTGAGCGAACGCTGGCGCAAGATTTCCCAATCGTCTTTCGGAATCGCCTTAAATGCTTCGACGATCAGCGGGTCGAACTGCGTTCCGGCAAATCTTTCGAGTTCTTCGAGCGCTTCATGATAAGAGCGACCTTTGCGATAAACGCGGTCTGAAACCATCGCGTCGAAAGCATCGACGACCGCGAAGATCCGGGCGCCGATGTCGATATCTTCGCCGCGAATGGCGTAAGGATAACCGGTTCCGTCCCATTTTTCGTGATGTTGGGCGACGATTCGCGCCGCGCCTTCGAGAAACGGAATATTGCGCAGAATCTTTTGTCCGTGAAGCGGGTGAAGCTTCATTTTTTCCCATTCTTCTTCGTTGAGTTTCGCGGGTTTTCGCAAAACCGCATCGGGCACGCCGATTTTTCCGATGTCATGCAAAAGCGCGCCGAGTTCGAGATCGCGCAGCGCTTCTTTTTCGAGCCCGAGCTCGTAGCCGAGTCTGAGACTGAAAGTAACGACTCGTTCCGAATGCCCGTGAGTTTCGAAATCGCGGGTTTCGAGTGCCTGGACAAGCGCCCGGAGCGTGCTTCGATATGAATTTTCAACTTCTTCCAAAGCCTTGTCGAGTTCGACCGTTCGTTCGGCAACGAGCTCTTCCAAATGATATTGATAGCGGTCTTTCAAACAGCTCAATTCAAATTTCCCGAAAGCCTTTTCGACGACCGCTTCGGCTTTTCTCAATTCGAGCGGTTTCTGAATAACTTCAAAAGCACCGGCGCGAAAAGCGCGGACCGTATTGCCGACCGCCGGTTCGTCACCGCTGATAAAGATCGGGATCGTGCGCGGCGACATCTGCTGCAGATGCGGAATCAAATCAATGCCATTTAAACTGGATAAGGTAAAAGCCGTAAGAACAACTGAATATTCTTTTTCCCTGATTTTTTCCAAAGCCGTGTTTAATGAATCTGCTTCGTCGCAATTATATTTTGAAGAGAAAAAAGAAGTCAGAATTTTACGTTTTGTTTCGTCTTGCTCAATAATCAGCAGATTTTTCTCGTTCTCGATAACATCAAACATAAATTATTGTTTTTTTTATGAGTAATTTTTTAGTCGGAAAATGTAGAAATCGGATTTGCGGAAGTCAAAATAAACGGAATTACTTTGACAACAAAATTTAACATAAATAACCGGCAATTTGCAATATTTTTGCGATGTGAAATTATCATTTTATAAATATTGTTCGGCAGCTCTCAATTCATCCGATGGCAAACCAATGAAAAATTAAAGAGTTAAACAACCGCGTATCGTTAAAAAAAGGTCGCTCGGCAAACCGGAAATAATATATAAAAGTGACCTCTAGTCGCGTTATCGCTGTTTCTTTTATTGACTACGGCTTAAAGTATCGGTATTATCTAAAGTTCGCGCCTGGGTGGCGAAATTGGTATACGCACTAGACTCAAAATCTAGCGGGCTTAACGCCCATGTCGGTTCGACTCCGACCCTAGGCATATCTTCTTTTCAATAAAAACGGTGCTTTTCAAATATCGGCACTCATTGGTCAAATTTCCGAAAGTCAAAAGCTGCGCTTTTGACTTTTTTTATTTAAAAAGTACCGGATTTAAATAATTGTTTGTTCATCGCCAATAATTTAGAAACAGCGGCGGGTGCCTTTTATTAAAGGCGCGCCGTCTTTTAAGCAGTTTGTGTAGCTCGAATCCGAATACACAAGCGAGCAAACCGGACAAGTGATGACGATCTCCCGGCATTGATGAGGATTATTTTTAAGCGGCGGATACGATGGTTTTGGTCGGAGAACGGACTTCAGCCATAAAAAAATCAAAAAGGCAATGGTCAGAAAGACGACGCCAGCGATTGACATCCCAAGCCATCCGCCCGACCCGATTAATAATAACATCCGGCAACCTCCATAGATGAAGGACAGATTTTCTTTACAAAATTTGCCGTTTTCTACCCGAGTCCCGAACGCTTTCGACCACCCGCCGGTTAAAAATGTTTCTGTTAACCGGTAAATCGGGTCAATTAAACTTTCGGGATAAGTTTTATTATTTCAATCCTTGTTTTCCGAATTTCGTTCCGTCGCGGGCAAATTTCGTCTTGGCGCGTGCGGCGGAAGGCTTGTCGTGCGCAGCCATTGACCTTTCGTGCCCACAATTCAAACCGTCGCGTCCACATTCCAAGCTTTCCCGCGCACGCGAAAAGCCGTCATGTTGAAATTCCAAGCCGTCGTCTGCAGACGAAAAGCCGTCGTCTGCGCATTTCAAGCCGTCTTGTACGCACGCCAAGCCTTAATTTGCGCGGTAAACGCCGAAATTCCGCGCGAGAAAGTCTCAGTTCACTGCCGAAGTCTGCGGATATTGATAGCTAAACAGCTTTTTTATGATGATTTACACAATCGTCAGAAACACTTTAAAATCAGTTAAAGCTTACCGTTTGATTTTTAGTTTAACGATAAATTTTGCGTTCTTTGTCGGCTCACGGGTTGAAATTGCCAGCCGCACGCCGCGTTCTTCGCGTTTGCCTTTATCAACATTTCCCGGCGGTCCGGGCGTCGTCAGGATATTTTTTTCGATTTTCGCCGCAAAATCCTGCGGCGCGATGATCTCTGCCAAAAGACTCGTCGCATTCGGTTCAAACTCAAAAATAGTTTTCGATCTTTCGGCGATCAAATTGTCGGCGTGAAGAAAAGCCGTGACGATCTGCGGCGTTTCGGTCGTCACCGAATCCGTCACGGTAAAATCCGCCGGCGCGGTAAAATCGAATTGGCGCGTAAAGTTTGTGACGCCGCGCTCGGGTTCGTAAGCCGCCGTCAGATCGGCGATGATCGAAACTTTCCGGTCATCGGCTTTAACCGAACGAAGACGGATTTTATCGAGTCTTTCATACGCAATTCCGGCAAAGGCATCGTGCCCCGCGCCTTCTTTGCCCTGTCCTTTGCCGCTGAAAACAAGCGTGTTGTGATGTTCGGTCAAGGGAATTCCCGCATAGCCCGAATCGCCCGTCAGATATTTGCCGTTTGACCAGATGATAAAGCTTCCGGCGTCCGGGTGCGCGTGTCCCGACGACAAACGCCATTCGGGAAACTGTTTTAATTTTTCGGTTGCCGCGTGCCCTTCGGGCGGACCGGCTTTGAAGGCAAACGCCGTTGCCTCATCATTCCACGAAGAACGCCAGTAAACGATTTCGTGATCCGCAAAATAATGCCATTTCGCCTGCCGCTCGACCGGCACGGGTTTGATCGAATCCTGATACCAGATAAACGTCCAGAATTCTTCGGCGTTGGTTTGTCCTTTGCTTTTCAGCCAATCGGCAATGCCCTGCGCCTCGCCGTTTTGATAGCGCGCGGCGAGATTGAAAAGAATGTTGTAATTCGTGCGGAATTGCCCGCCGATGCGTTCGCGGTTGTAATCGTCGCCTTTGCGCGCGCGCGTCAGG
>CADEFG010000103.1 GCA_902826505.1 uncultured Acidobacteriota bacterium | reverse complement strand
AAATTTTTCTTGTTTTAAATTGTCCGGCGATTCGCTTCTGACGATTTATATCCGATATTTTGAAGATTTTCGCGCGGAATAAATCTTGCGTTTAAAGCGGTTGAGTTTTAAGGAGTAAAAAACTTATGAAAATCTTAATAACAACAGACGGTTCGGATTTTAGCCGCGCGGCACTTGAAAAATTTTGCCGGATGATGGCTGTTTCCGAAGACACCGAGATAAAAATAGTTTCGATATATGAACAAATGGCACCGATGGCAACCGAGCCTTTTGCAATTTCGGCGCAATATTATCAGGAGATGATGAATTTAGCGCGCAAGCAGTGCGAAACATTCGCCGCCGATTCTGTCGCCCAAATAAAAAAATCTTTTCCCGCTTTGAATCTGAAGATTGAATCCGCCATCAAATTGGGCGCCCCGGCGCGGGTCATCGTTGACGAGGCAAAAGAGTGGAACGCCGATTTGATCGTTGTCGGTTCGCACGGACGCGGTTTTTGGGGACGTTTGACGCTCGGTTCGGTATCGGACGCGATCGTTCACCATGCGCCCTGTTCGGTCTTTATTGCGCGTTCGGACGCTGAAAACTAGGTAAAAATTCAAAAAGGAAACAAAAATATGTCAGACACAATCGAAGTTACAAACTGGACAAGTTATTTCAAAAATTTCACGAAGGAAAATATCAATCGCCTGGTCAAACTGGAAATTTTCGGTGAATTGGGCGCGATGGAAGAAGTCGTCAGTTTTCCTTTAGCGGGAATTTATGTTGAATTGACGGGCGCCAACGCACCGCGCGTCGAGATTCTGCTCGGCGGCTTATCGGCAGCGGCAAGCGAACATTTAACCCACACAATTACCAATGTCAGCACAATTTTGGCACGCGCCGGACGTGATAACCGGGAAACTGCGGTCGAATTCGAATCGGCAGACGGTACAAAAACATTGCTCAGTCTCGAAGCCAAAACCGCCGAATCTCAAACCGCTTAAATTTATTTTGAAGAGATGTTGTAAATCGGCGGTAAAATGAAAGACGTGGCAATCGAACAAAAGCGTGGGCGCGATTTTGAGGCGACCGGAAAACGAAATTCTTTCTTTTCCAACGCGCAAAGAGCGCTCACGCTTTTTCGTTCGATCTTTTTTCTTTCCCTCGAAAATCTTCGCGCCAATAAACTTCGCACGTTTTTGACCTTGCTCGGCATAATCGTCGGCGTCGCGGCAGTTATTTCGGTCGTCACGATTATCGAAGGATTGAACCAATCGGTCGCTTCGACCTTTTCCGCGAACGGCTCGACCGTTTTTACGCTTTCCAAAAACCCGTCCGTGATCACGAGCCGCGAAGAGATGATCAAGATGAACAAACGCCGCGACATCACGAAAGAAGATGCGGACGCGGTCGCGCGTTTATGCCGCAGCTGCTGGCGGATCGCCATTTGGGCACGCGGCGGCGAAACGGTCAAAAGCGCGTATTCTTCCGCCGATAATGTGTTGATTCGCGGCGCTTCGGGCGCAATTTTCGAGATCGAGGATTTGCCGGTCGAAACGGGCAGAAAATGGACCGAAAACGAGGAAAATGCGGGGCAATACGTCGCAGTTGTCGGCGCGGATATTATCAAAAATCTTTTCAACTCAGCCGCGCCCGAAAGCGTCGTCGGTCAGGAAATCCGCGTTCACGGCGGAGTTTTCCGGATCATCGGCGTGACGGCGGCGCAAGGCACGATCTTCGGTGCTTCGCGTGATAATTTTGTTGTTATTCCGTATCAAACCGCCCGCAAAATTCTCCCTTCGCGTGATTCTTTGATCGTTAATATACAGGTTGCCGATCCGGCTGAGCTGGAAAACGCGAAAGACGAGGTCACGACGATCATGCGTTCGCGGCGCGGGAAAATCAGCCTCAGCAACGGCGACGAAACCGAAGAGGACGAAGGCTTCACGGTCGAATCTTCGGACGTTTTTCTGAGTCTTTACAAAGATGCGACCGACAATATTTATCTCGTGACGATCGGCGTTTCGGCAATTTCGCTGGTCGTCGGCGGGATTGTCGTGATGAATATCATGCTCGTTTCGGTCGTCGAGCGCACGAAAGAGATCGGCTTGCGAAAAGCGGTCGGCGCACGGCGGCGCGATATTCTGGAGCAGTTTTTGAGCGAGGCGGTGGTGATCGCGTCGATCGGCGGTCTGATCGGCGTTTTCGCCGGTTTCGGACTCGCTTATCTGATCTCATTTCTGATCGGCTTTCCGGCTTTCATTAGCTATTGGTCAATCATTTTGGGTGTTGGAACGTCGTCGCTGGTCGGCATTGTGAGCGGAATTTATCCGGCATGGAAAGCCGCCGCGCTCAATCCGGTCGAGGCGATGCGCAAGGAATAAGGGCGATGAATTTTGATGATCTCAAAGAATCCGGGACGATGGCGATCGATACGCTTTGGACGAACAAGATCCGTTCGGGTCTGACGATTCTCGGCGTGCTGGTCGGTGTGGTGACGGTGATGTTTATGGTTTCGATCATTCAGGGGTTGAACCGTTCGTTTGCCAAACAGCTCGAAGGCATCGGCTCGAATATTATTTACGCCGTCAAAATCGATCCGACGTTTCACCGCGTACCGACGCAGGAAGAAAGGATGCGCGAAGATCTGACGATCAATGACGCCGACGCGCTCAGAAACGAATTGTCGAATATCGTCGGAGTTTCGCCGATTCAGCGAATCATTGCCGAGACCGTCGTTTACAAAGACAAACAAACCGACACGCCGGTTTTGATCGGCGTGTCGCAATATTACGAAGAAGTTCACACGCAATATGTCGGAAGCGGCAGGTTTTTGACCGAGACGGATTTGCGCGAGCGGACCAATGTCGCGGTTTTGGGAAAAGATCTCGTCAAAGCGCTTTTTCCGAACGAAGACCCGATCGGCAAGGATATCAAGATCGGCGGGCGCGTGTTTCATATTGTCGGTGTGATGAGCGATCTCGGCTCGGTTTTCGGACAATCGCGCGATAATTCGGTCTTTATTCCGCTGACGACTTTTCAGAAATACTGGCGCGACATTCCGTATCCCGAAATGGTTTTTACGATCATCATCCGACCGACCGACCGCTCAAAGGTCAGTTCGGTGATGGAAGAAATGCGCGATATTCTGCGGCGGCGGCGCGGCGTCAAGACAGGCGAAAAGGATAATTTCTTTGTGTCGTCGCAAGATTCGCTGCTCGATATTTACAACCAATTGACGGGTGCGACCTATCTGGTTCTGACCGCGATCTCGGCGGTCGCGCTGATGATCGGCGGCATCGGCGTGATGAATATCATGCTTGTTTCGGTGACTGAACGAACCAAAGAGATCGGCATCCGCAAAGCCGTCGGCGCTACGCGGCGGAATATTTTGATGCAATTTTTGATCGAAGCCGTTATTTTAACCGGCATCGGCGGCGTGATCGGTTTGATAATCGGCGAAGCGGCGAGTCTTTTGATGAATCGTTATTCGCCGCTGCCCGCTTTTGTTCCGTGGTGGGCAATCGTCGTCGGGCTCGGCGTTTCTTTCGCGGTCGGCATCGTTTTCGGTCTTTACCCGGCATGGAAAGCGGCGCGGCTCAACCCGATTGACGCGCTGAGTTTTGAATAATTTGGAGGCAGTTATGTTGAGATACAGAAAAGAGTCCGATTCCGATCGGGCAGAAAAACTAATGCAGGCGACAAATTTTCCGACCAAAGAAAATCTTTATGAATTGTATTGCGATCTGTGCGGAGAAAATTTTTTCGTTAATGAAATACTTTTTGACCGCGTGACGCGAGCGATTCGCGCAGGATTTGAAAATCCTTTCGTTTGCGACGATTGCCGCCGCGAATCCGACGAAGAGGCGTACTTTTAATTTTTCCGCTAGATTTTATTGAATATCAGCCGAACCGTATCGCGGGCGATCAGAAGTTCTTCATTGGTCGGGATCACGCAGATTTCGGTTCGCGAATCTTCGGTGCTGATCACGCCTTCGCGTCCGCCGACGTGCGCCGAGTTTTTCGATTCGTCGAGCGTGATGCCGAACCATTTCAGGTTTTCGCAGATCATCGCTCTGATCTTCGGCGAATTTTCACCGATCCCGCCCGCAAAAATGATCGAATCCGTGCCGTTCATCGCCGCTAAATAAGCGCCGAGATATTTGCTCACGCGGTAGCAGAAAATCTCGATCGCGAGCCGTGCACGCCGATCGCCTGATTCCTCCATTTCGGCAAGCAGTTCGCGCATATCGTTCGTTAAGCCCGAGATTCCGAGAAGTCCCGATTGTTTGTTGAGCAGCATCTCGATCTCGTGAATCGTCAAACCTTCTTTGGCGCTGATAAATTCGAGAATCGCCGCGTCCAGATCGCCCGAACGCGTCCCCATTACCAAACCTTCGAGCGGCGTTAAGCCCATCGAAGTATCGATCGAATTCCCGCCCTTGATCGCCGCGATCGAACAGCCGTTGCCGAGATGCAGCGTGATCACATTGACGTTTTCACGCGGAATATTGTTAATCATCCGATATTGATAAGCGACATAACGGTGCGAAGTGCCGTGAAAACCGTAGCGGCGGACTTTGTGACGGCGGTAAAGCTGATACGGAATCGCGTAAAGAAACGCTTTTTCGGGCAAGGTCTGGTGAAACGCCGTATCGAAAACCGCCGCTTGCGGCAGCGCCTTGCCGAAGATTTCCCGCACGGCTTGAATTCCTTTGACGTTTGCCGGATTATGCAGCGGCGCGAGTTCGATGCAGTCTTCGATCGCCCGCAAAACATCGTCGGAGATCAAAACCGATTTTGAAAAATGTTCGCCGCCATGCACGACCCGGTGCCCGACCGCGTCAATATCGCCGAGATTATTGATGCCTTCGATCGACTGCGCCGAAATCCACTTTGTAATCGCGTCGAGCGCCGATGGAATATCGCGGATCGGCATCGCGCTTTTCTCCATCATTTGCCCTTCGACCGCAAAATTCAAGATTGCCGCGCCGCCGATGCGGTCGATCATTCCCGAAGCCAAACGTTGATCGGCATTCTGCTCGATCCGTTCGAGATCGGTCGCGATCAGTTGAAATTTAAGCGACGAGCTGCCGCAATTAAGAACAAGAATATTCATAAAAACAATGATAATCAGTACAGTGAGCGGTAGCGAACGCGTTCGTCAACCGAAAATTTTGAATATAAACTGACTCGCTATCGCTCGCTCTACTGATTTTATTTCCATAGATTTGCCGAAAGCACCGCGCTTGGACGAAAATAGAAGTATAACAAATGTTGACATCCGACTTAGCCGTCAGCTACCGGCGCGGCGATAAAATTTATCCTTTTCTGATTGATCCCGAAAATCTCGGTTACTTGCGCGACGCCGAAGGCTTGATCGAAATCTTTGAGGAATTCATGGGTGCAATGCGCGGTGCGCTGGAGCGCGAACTCGAAGAATTTATCGGCACGGGAACGGATTACAAAATCCTGCGCGGTTTGATTAAACTTCTCAACGACCGCTCAGAGTTTGAAACGAACGCGCCCGCCGAACCGGTCGAGATTCGTCAAAAAGTCTTTCTCGAAGCCAGAAAATATCATCCCGTACTGCCCGCTTCGGCGGAGAAGATCAAGGTTCTCGAAACGGTCGCGGAAGAATTTCAAACCGAAAAGAGCGCGATAACCGCCAATCTCTACGCCGATCTGCCCGCCGAGCAGCATTTGATCTCGTTCGATCGGGTTGCGCCCGAAGATTTGCTCGACCGTTATAATCTCGCGCAGGCGCAAGCCTTGTTTTATCGTTGCATCGAACTAAAAATCCGTGTCGCGCCGTCTGATTTGAACAATTACCGCGCGATTTTCGGCTGGATCAAACATTTCGGGCTGATTCATTCCGTCATCGGCAATGCCGCGAACGGCTACGAGATCACACTGACGGGCGCGGCTTCGCTTTTTCATCGCTCGCAAAAATACGGGATTCAGATGGCGGTTTTTCTGCCCGCGCTGCTGCTTTGCAAAAACTGGAAACTTCGCGCCGAAATCGCGCAGAAAAAAGGCAAAAATCTGTTTTTTGAACTTACGAGCGAACAGACCGAAATCGTTTCGAACCGCTTTGACGAACCCGTTTACGAAAATCCCGACATTCAAAAGCTTCAAAAAAACTGGGAAAAATCATCAAACGGTTGGAGCCTCACGGAAAACCGCGACGTGATCGATCTCGGCAAAACCGCGTTCGTTCCCGATCTCACCTTGATTTCTCCCGAAAATAAAAAAATCTATCTCGACATTTTGGGCTTTTGGACACCGAAGATATTGCAAAAACGATTGGAAGAATTCGCGTCCGCCGATTTCACGAAATTCATCATCGCCGCGTCGAACGAGCTGCGCGGCAGCCGCGAAGAATTTTTACGGGAAAGCGCGAATGTGATAATTTATAAATCAAAGATCGAACCGCTTTTGCTCATCGAAAAGGCGGAAAAATTGATTTAAAAACGCTGAACATATTTTCAAGCAAACAGCGCGAAAAACATAAAAAAAGGAATCGATTAAATCGACTCCCTGTAAATTAAATTTCTCTGCATTTACTCGGTTTATGTCCCAATTTAGGGAATGTAAGCGTTTTGAATCGGTCGATCGGCGGCACTTCCGAAACGTCTCAACTGATAGCCGGAAACACTTTGCAGCAGATACCAGTCGCCGTCGCGATAGACGGCAATGTCCGTTTTCCCGTCGCCGTCGTAATCGGCAGGAACGGGTTTGTCGGTCGCGATGCCCCAGCGCACTGCGCCGAATCCGGCAGTGCTTTGCAGAAGATACCAGGTGCCGTCCGAGGGACGATAAACGGCGATGTCGGTTTTACCGTCGCCGTCATAATCGCCGACCACCGGTTTATCGCCCGCCAAACCGAACTGCACAATGCCGACGCCGAGCGTGCTTTGCAGCAGATACCACGTTCCGTCACGATAGACGGCAGCGTCATCTTTTCCGTCGCCGTCGTAATCGGCGGGCACAGGTTTATCGCCCGCGATGCCGAACTGAACGGTCAAATCTCCGGCGCGCGTCTGCTTGATAATCCACGTTCCGTTGCGATAAACCGCCGGATCAGCAAAATCATCGCCGTCGAAATCAGCCGGAACGGGAACATCGCCCGCCTGACCGCCGACCTGGTATGAATTCAGGATTATCGAATCAATCGGACTTATAATATCCCAAGTGCCATCACTACGGTAAACCGCAAAATCCGTATAGCAGTCGCCGTTGTAGTCAGCCGGCACGATAATGTCCGTCCATAGTCCCCAACCACGCGAATTGTTGGTGCTGTTAAGGCTTGATTGATAAAACCACTCGCCGTTGTTGAAACCGTTGTGATAATAAGCCAGTTCGCTTTTCCCGTCGCCGTTAAAGTCGCTGATCGGGCGGCACGGATTATTGGCGGTGATTGGAATATAGCGCGCGACGCTGACGCTGCCGTTCGAACTGTAGCCGGCGAGCACGATTTTACCGTCCGGCTGAATGAGCAAGCCGGTTCCCGAATCTGTGCCCGCCATATCGGTCGTCACGCGTCCTCGAAAACCAAAATAAAGGTCGTCCGAGCCATCGCGGTTGAGCCGCAGTAAGCCAAAGTCGCGGGTTGGGATATTAGTTTCATTATGGTCTTGTGTCGTCTTAAAGAGAACGGACCCGCCGATGACGATTTTGCCGTTTGCGTCCAACGCGACATCGAAGTCTGGCTCTAACTCCATCCAGTCATGGTTATCATTCCAGAGCAGCAGCCGAAAACCGTTCGAGCCGAAGGTCGAATCCAGCGTGCCATCGTAATTAAAGCGCCACATCCAGGAGGGAAAGTCGAATAAGGAATTTTGGACGATGATGATTTTACCGTCGTCCGGCTGCTGCAGGATGGCGTTGCCGCCCATATTGTCGAGCTGTCCGTTCGTCCCGAAACTGGTATCGATGAGTCCATCTGCCGTATAACGGACGGTTCGGAACGGGCGGAATCTGGCGCTGGTCAGAATTATTTTCCCGTCCGCCAGCAGTGCCATCTTGGGGTTCGGCAGGCTGTTATTAAAGCTTGTCCGCGTATAGCCGTTGTTTGTCCCGAAACTCGTATCGAACGAACCGTCCGCGTTGAACCGCGCGACGTAAAAGTCATGAACGCTGTTGCCTGTCGTATTTCCAGCCATAATGATTTTGCCGTCGGGCTGAACGGCGACGTCCGAGCCGACCGTGTGCAGCGAGAAATCAAATGTCCGTTTGCCGTCGCCGTCAAAACTCGAATCGAGCGAACCGTCCGGGTTGAAACGCAGAATAACCGCGCTCGAACCGAAAGCAGTTCCGTCAACGACGCCGATCCGTCCGACGGCGACAATTTTGCCGTCCGCCTGCATCGCCGCCGCCCATAACGTGCTCGTCGTGAGCGTGTTGAGGCTGACCGACACCTTGCCGTCGCCATCGAACGAGGTGTCGAGCGAGCCGTCCGGGTTATAGCGAACGACGGCGGCTTGACTCGTCTGCGGAAATGTCGTGCTGATCGAAGCCGACCCGACGACGACGATTTTTCCGTCCGACTGCAGCACGGAGTTGTTGGCGACATTATTGGTCGGCAGAAATTGCGTAAAGACCTTGCCGTCGCCGTCAAAACTCGGATCGAGCAAGCTGTGCTGGGCAAAGCTCTGCCCGGAACAAATGAAGATCGACCAGATTATCAATCCCGCAAATGCTTTGAGCGCGGCGCACAGCGGACGGTCGATCACGCGAAATTTGTCAATTGTAGATTGATTCATTAATATTCCCTCGGTAAAATTTGAATTCAAGGCGTGATTATTCAAATCAATGATAATTTATTCAGGCGCAAAAAAAACTTAAAAAACATAAAATTATCTAAAAAAAGTTCGCCTGATTAATTGTGTCAGGAACGATCGAACAAATTTCTTTCTCTTCCTTTATCTTGAAACTGCCGCGCGTCCGAGCGTTTTTGCGACGTGTATTCTTCAGCCGTATTGCGTGCGACGACTTCATATAAAACGGCTTGTTTGTCACCCTTTTTCCGCAATATTCTTCCCAAACGCTGAATATGTTCGCGGCTTGAGCCGGAACCGGAAAGAATGATCGCGACCGACGCGTCGGGAATGTTGACGCCTTCGTTTAAGACCTTTGACGTGGCGAGCGCAAGAACATCGCCGTTGTTAAAGGCGTCGAGCCAGAATTTGCGCTCTTTGACGTTGGTTTCGTGCGTGATCGCCGGAATCAGATAATCGTTCGAAATGCGGTAAACCATCTCGTTTTCGGCGGTAAAGATCAGAACTTTGTCGCGTTTGTGGCGAATGAGTAAATCTTCCAGCACGTGGATTTTCGATTCCGTGCCGAGCGCAATCTTTTTGTAGTTTCGATAGGCTTTCATCGCGCGGCGACCTTCTTCGGATTTTGCGCTATAAATTAAAAACATACGCCAGCCCTCCTGTCCGTAAGGCAGATTTTTAGCGCGTCGAAAATCGGTGTAGATTTGTCTTTCGCGGGCGTATGATTCGCGTTCTTCGTCCGAGAGTTCGACCTCGATCCGTTCGATCGTGTAGTCGGCTAAGAATTCGCCCGCAAGTTCCTGCGCTTCGAGCCGGTAGACGAATTTGCCGATCAGGTTTTCCAGCAAATCTTCGCCGCCGTCGGCGCGTTCGGGCGTGGCGGTTAAGCCGAGCCGAAACGGCGCAATCGCAAATTCCGCCGCGTATTTATAACCTTCCGACGGCAGATGATGCGCCTCGTCGAAAATCGCCAGACCGAATTGATTGCCCAACCGTTCCTGATGCCGAAACGCCGACGCGTAGGTCGTCACGGTGATCGCGCCGATCTCGTAAAACCCGCCGCCGATCAGACCGATCTCGGCGTTAAAGGTCGAAACGAGCAGATCATACCATTGATTCATCAGATCGAGCGTCGGCACGACGACCAAAGTCTGACGTTTGCAGATTTCGATCGCCATCGTCGCGACGTGAGTTTTGCCCGCGCCGGTCGGCAGAACGATCGTTCCGCAGCGCTCGTATGCTTTCCATGCTTCGATCGAAGCGGTTTGATAATGTCTTGGCTCGACGTGAAATTTTTGTTTGAAATCAAACGTCGCGTAATTTTTCGCTTCGTCCTCGTACGGCGTTTTTGTGCGAATGAATTCCTTGATAATTTCGCGGTAAAGATAGGCGGGCGCGCGAAATTGTTTGGTTCGAGTGTCCCAGACGAAGGCTTTCGGGACAGATGATTTTTCGTCCGCGCCTTCTAAGATTAACGTGCCTGAATCGAATTTGAGTTTGAGCATTTAGAATATTTTCCCGCAAAGACGCCAAGTCGCAAAGGGAAGAAGCAAAGTTTTATTAAGAATTTAACCACAGTGAATTTTATTCACTTAAATTTTTTCTAATCTTCCTTTGCGCCTTGGCGCCTTTGCGGGAAACAAATATCACAGATTGTTCACCACCCGTTTAATACCATCTTTTATCAAATCCACATTAAAATTTATCAGCAATCCAAGGTGCAAATCAGTCAATCGCAGATAAGTCCGAAGTTGTTTAGCGTGAACAGGCGCGACCGCTTCGATTGATTTCACTTCGATAATGACTTTATGATTAACAATCAAGTCCGCCCGAAATCCGACATCTAATTTCACATCTTCATAAATCACCGGAATCGCTTGCTGTTTGATCGCTTGACAGCCGCGCCGTTCGAGTTCGTAAGCTAAAACGGCTTCATAAACCGATTCGAGCAAGCCGGGACCTAAATTCGTGTTAATTTTAAATGCCGCATCAACGATGATTTTTGAGAGTTCGTTTTCGTGCATGGGAGTTTTCTGTAAAGAAACAAAGATTAAAAGAACAAGATCAAAATAGGTCAAGTTGATTTAAAACACAACAAAGTTTTTCAATCTCTTAATAAAACTTTGCTTTCTTCCTTTGCGCCTTTGCGCCTTTGCGG
>CADEFG010000102.1 GCA_902826505.1 uncultured Acidobacteriota bacterium | reverse complement strand
ATGTGGCAGTTATCGGCATCGATCAGGACCCGGAAGCGATCGAACTGGCGAAAACAAGACTCGTAAGTTTTGGCACCGGCGTAAAGATCATTCACGCCAACTTCGCCGAAATCAAAACGGTTTTAATTGAAGCGAAGGTCGAAAAAGTGAGCGGCGTTTTAGCCGATCTCGGAGTTTCGTCCCTGCAGTTTGACAATGCCGCGCGCGGTTTTAGTTTTCGGTTCGACGCGCCGCTCGATATGCGGATGAATGCCGGTTCGGACGAAGAAACCGCCGCCGAACTGCTTGAAAGGCTTTCGGAAGCGGAAATCGCCGATTTGATCTATCGCTTCGGTGAAGAAAGATTTTCCCGGCGGATTGCGCGGCGCATCGTTTGGAAAAGAGAGCTCGGCGAAGCGGTGAAAACGACCAGGGAGCTTGCCGAAACGGTTGAAAAAGCGATCGGACGCGGGAAATCGAAGGATAAAATTCATCCGGCGACGCGCACTTTTCAGGCTTTGCGAATCGCCGTCAATCGTGAAATTGAAATTTTAGAACAGTTTATCCGCGACGCGGTCGAGGTTTTGAAAGAGGGCGGAAAGCTGGCGATCATCACGTTTCATTCGTTGGAAGACCGCGTTGTGAAACAGACGTTTCAGAAATTGGCGGGAAAATGCGTGTGCCCGCCGCGCCTGCCGCAATGTGTTTGCGGCGCCGAGCGAAAGGTTGAAATTTTAACGCGAAAACCATTGATCCCGGGCGAAACTGAAATTTCAGAAAATCCTCGCGCCCGAAGTGCGAAACTTCGTGTTTGTCAAAAAAATTAGCTTATTGGAGAAGAGAGCTATGAAAAAAAGAAGCCTGCCGAAAAATTCAAACAGGGAAAAGATTCGCCGTGAAAAAGACCCGATTCCGTGGCGCTATTGTTTGCTGACGCTGGTTTGCGGCGTGTTCCTGGTCGGCGGATTTTTTCTGGCGGCGCGGTCGCATTTTTCCTCGATCGATTTCGGGATCAAAAACTCGGGTTTGAAAAAGCAGATCGAAGACCTGCAAACTGAAAAGCGGCGGCTGACTTTGCTGAAGGAAATTGCGCTGTCGCCGGCTGAAATTCAAAAAGCCGCGAAAAAACTCGGTTTGACGGAAATGACCGCCGGCAGTTTTGAAACCGTTCGTCCGAGTGCCGAAAAAAATGAAAAGCCGCAAACGGTAAAAAACTCCGAAGAAAAACCGAAAGCGGTCAGAACTGAAAAAACTTCGGAAACAAAAAACATTGAAAAAGTCGGCAAAGACGGCGTTCTCAAAGATAAAACGCAAACCGTCAAAAAAGAGGTCAGAGAAAAATCTCCGACGCAAATTGCCAAAAAGTAAAAGTATTGTTTTGTCGGATAAGCCTTGACGGGCAAAAACGTCCGCGCTCCGATTCACAAAAAAGATTCAAAATGTCCAAACGCGCCAAGAAAAAAACACTCAAAAATCCGATGCAGACGGCTTTTACGCGGTTTATGCTGATCGTCGCCTTGTTCGTTCTCTGGATCGGCGGGATCGGCGTCCGGCTGGTTCATTTGCAGATCAATCAGCACGAGATTTTGCGCGGCAAAGCGCTCAACCAGCGCCGCGATACGGTCAAGGAAAAACAGCTTCGCGGGACGATCTACGACCGCTCGGAGCGCGCTCTGGCGATGAGCGTCAAGGTCAAATCGCTCTATGCCGATCCGGCGGAGATCGAAGATCTCGAAACGACGGCGAAAGATCTGGCAAAGGCTTTGAAAGTCAAAACGGCGGAGATCTTAAAACCTTTGAAGGAAGCCAAAGACGCCGGCAAAAGATTTGTTTGGCTGGCGCGCAAATTCGATGAAGAAGCGGCGCGGAAATTAAATGAAACGCTCGAAAACAAAGATCTAAAGAAAGCCGATCTGCCGCGCTTTGCCGGACTTCACTGGAAGGAAGAGCAAAAGCGCAGTTATCCGTATAACACGCTCGCCGCGCAGGTGATCGGTTTCAGCAACGCGGACGACATCGGCAACGCGGGCATCGAACAATCGCAGGAAGAGATCTTGCGCGGCGCGGTCATCAAAGGCTGGCAAGACCGCGACCGGCTCGGCAGAGTTTACGACGAATCGAGCGAAGACGAAGAGCGCGAACCGCCGAAAAATGTTGTCCTGACGATCAGCAATTCGATCCAGTACAAGGTCGAGCAGGCGCTCGAAAAAGGCGTCAAAGAGGCGAACGCAAAATCGGGAATGGCGATCGTGATGATTCCGCAGACGGGCGAAATTTTGGCGATGGCAAATTATCCGACGTTTGATCCGAACAAATTTAACGAAGCCGCGCCCGAAAATTTTGTCAACCGGACGGTTCACGACAGTTATTCGCCCGGTTCGGTATTCAAGCTCGTCACCTACGGCTCGGCGATCAACGAAGGCATTATCAATCCGAACGGCGAAGTTGACTGCACGAAAGGTTTTATCGAGGTTGCCGGACATCGTTTCAACGATCCGCACGCGACCAAATGGATGGGTTACGACGAAGCGCTGGCGGTTTCGAGCAACGTCGCGGCGATCAAAACCGGTTTACTGTCGGGCAAGGAAAATTTTTACAATTACGCGCAAAGATTTGGTTTCGGACAGCTCACAGGCATCGAACTTCCGGCGGAAGCGGGCGGGATTTTGCGCTCGCCCAAAGGTTGGAACGGCGACTCTTTGGCTTCGATGAGCATCGGTTATGAAATTAGTGTTTCGGCGTTGCAAATGGCGTCGGCTTACGCGACAATTGCCAATGACGGTATCAGAGTTCAGCCGCATATAATCAAAGAAATTCGAAGTGCAGACGGAAAGGTGTTCAGTACGACCGAAGCGCAAAAAACGCAGGTTGTGACGGCTGATACTGCGCGTTCATTGAAAAAAATGCTGCGGCAGGTCGTCCTGACCGGGACGGGAAAACGGGCGCAACTAAACGGCTATACTTCGGCGGGAAAAACCGGGACGGCTTGGAAATACAACGCCAAGCTGAAAAAAGTCGATTCGGGCAAATATGTTTCGTCGTTTATCGGGATGGCACCGATGGATAATCCGTCGGTCGTGATCGCGGTCGTGATGGACGAACCGCAGGGCGGCGCACGCGACGGCGGACAAGTTTCCGCGCCGGTTTTTCGCGATATTGCCGAACAGGTTTTGCCGGAACTGAACGTCGTGCCGGATGGAAATACGCGGCTCGATTCTTTGACGGCGGAAGAAATACCGTCGGACGTCGAACCGGCGGCAGCGGTTAAAGATGTAAAGCTAAAAAGCGAAAGCGATTCGGAAAAAACGGCGAAGGTCGAAAAGAGCGACAAAAAGAGCGCGGACACCGAAAAGCCGAAAGATCTGAAGGAAACAAAAAAGGAAGACAAGCCGCCCGCCAAAAATAATAAAAACGGCGCGAAGCAAAAAACGGCGGTATTAAATATCGAGATTCCGAAAAATAAATCTTCGGGCAACGATCGGGAAGAGAAAACTTGAAACTTGAAAAGGCGATAAAATTTATGGAAGCCGACGCTTCCGCCCTAAATCCCGCTTTGCAGGGCGCCGAGGTCAATTCGTTTGTCATTGACTCGCGCGAGCTGCAGGCGGGCGAAGTGTTTTTTGCGCTTTCGCAGCCCGAATATAAAAATAACTGCTTTAACGGCGATTTTGAAGATTCGACCAAATACGTCGCGGCGGCGTTCGAAAAAGGCGCGGTCGCGGCGGTCGTTCGTCGTGACCGGTTTGCCGAACACAAGGCGGAGCTCGAAAAATTCGCCGATAAATTGATTTTTGCCGACGATGCAATTTCTGCGTTTCAAAAGCTTGCGCACGGCGTTTATCTGGAATGGAACAAACCGGTCGTTGCCGTGACGGGCAGCGCGGGAAAAACGACGGCGCGGGAACTAACGGCGCACGTTTTGGCGAGTTCCGGCAAAAAAGTTTTGCGGAGCATCAAAAATTACAACAACGGGCTGGGCTTGCCGATCACGGTTTTGAATCTGGCGAAGGATGCGTCTTATGATCTGGCGGTTTTGGAAATGGGCATGTCGACGCCGAACAACGAAATTGCGCGGCTGTGCCGGATCACGCCGCCGGATGTCGCGGTCGTGTTGAATGTTTTGCCGGTTCACGTCGAGCATCTCGGTTCGCTTGAAAACATCGCGAAAGCCAAAGCCGAGCTCATCGAAGGCATGAAATCGGGCGGCACGGCAGTGCTCAACGCCGACGATTTTCGCGTTTTCGCGATGCGCGACCGGCACGACGGGAAAAATCTGACTTACGGGATCGACGTGCAGGCGGACGTGATGGCAAAAAACATCCGTTTCGAGCGGTTCGGCGAAACTCATTTTACGCTGCAAACACCCGCCGGCGCAGCAGAAGTCCTTTTTCCCTTAAACGGCAAACATAATATTTTAAACGCGCTCGCGGCTTCGGCGGTCGGCATTTCGTTCGGGATGACCGCTGCCGAGATTGCCGAAAGTTTGAAGACGGTTGCGCCGCCGCCGAATCGCGGTGAGATTCTGCATTTTGCCGAAGGTTTTACGGTCATCAACGATACCTATAATTCAAATCCGAAAGCCTTGATCTCGATGGTCAAAACAATGGCGGACGGCGCCGGTTCAGCAAAGCGAAAGATCGTTGTCGCGGGCGAAATGGGCGAACAGGGCGAAAATGCGGCGCAGATTCATTACGAAGTCGGGAAAGAAATTGCCGCGCTCGGCGCTGACAAACTTTTCGGTGTGCAAGGTCTTGCCGAAAAGATGCTCGAAGGCGCGAAAGACAACGGGTTGAGCGCGGGCGGGTTTTACGAAAATTCGGCGGTCGCGGGCGAAAAATTTATTGACGAAGTGCAAGCGGGTGATTTGGTTTTAGTAAAAGGTTCGCGCGGTGTGCGAACCGAAAAGGTAATTGAAAAGTTGTTGGAAAAATTTGAATTGGAGAAATAAACGGCAGACTTTGGAGAGGCGGACGAACCGAAATCCAAAATCTAAAAATCCGATAATCCGAAGATGCTTTATTACTTTTTATATCAATTGATTTTCAAACAATACGGCGGGGCGGGCGAGTCTATTTTTTACAAAGGCTTGAACGTCTTTCAATATATTACGTTTCGGACGACCTGGGCGACGATCACCGCGCTTTTGATCTCGCTTTTGTTTGGCGGCAAGGTCATCAAAAAACTCCGCGAGCTGAATATCGGGCAGGAAATCCGCGAAGAACTTTCGGCGGAACACCACGCCAAAAAAGGCACGCCGACGATGGGCGGAGTTTTGATCCTGGGTTCGGTTTTTATCTCGACGATTCTCTGGGCGCGGCTGGACAGTTTGTATCTCTGGCTCGCGCTGGTCGCGACGACCGCCTTCGGGATCATCGGATTTCTTGACGATTATATAAAAATCGTCAAAAAACGCAGCCTCGGTTTGACCGAAAGGCAAAAGCTCTTTGGACAATTTATCACTGCTTTGATCGTTTGGGGCTGTCTTTTTTACACGACCGGCGATTCACTGTTTCGCGGCACGGAATTTAAGGATTTGAATAAATTTGCCGTTAAACTTAACCAGCCGAAAGATTCGGTTTCGCAATATTTGCAGGGGCAATTAACGCCCGAAACCAGACAGCTTTTGACCGGTTACGACGGTTCGAAGGCGCAGACGCAGGCTTTGCAGAGAGCGCTCGCGACGGATTTGAACCGCGTTTTGAACGAGCCGAATTTTTATGACGAACAGCGTTTTAACGCCGCCAATTTTCCCGAGGACGACAAACTGAAACTGTCGGATGAAACGAAAAAGATCATTGAAAAGCGACCGCTCCAGGGCGACGGTTTGATCAGGTTTAACCGCCGCTTGCTGGAAGACGTTTATCCGGCAGAGATCGGCAGAGCGGGCGGCTATTTTTGGAACATCTCGATCCCGTTTTTCAAAGACACGGCTTTTACCGATCCGACCGTTGCGGTGACTTATATCGGACCTTTTTTGTATCTGCTCTTTATCATTTTTGTTCTTCTAGGTTCGTCAAACGCGGTGAATCTGACCGACGGAATGGACGGTTTGGCAACGAGCGTGACGTTTATTTCGATGTCGGCGCTGACCGCATTGACGTATGTTGCGAGCGACGGTCGCTGGTCGTCTTACCTTGACATCACGCACAAACCCGAAGCGGCGGAATTGACGGTTTTTTGCGGCGCGATGGTCGGCGCGAGTCTCGGTTTTTTGTGGCATAATGCGCCGCCGGCGGAAGTTTTTATGGGCGATGTCGGTTCTCTGGCGATCGGCGGCGCGCTCGGGACGGTCGCGATTCTGACAAAACAGGAATTTCTGCTTCCGTTTATCGGCGGCATTTTTATCATCGAAGCCGCTTCGGTGATGCTGCAGGTCGGCTATTTCAAGTTTACGAAACGCACCGCCGGCAAGGGCAAGCGTATTTTTTTGCAAGCGCCGCTGCATCATCATTTCCAATTGACCGGTTGGAAAGAACCGAAAATCGTTTTTCGGTTCGTGATCGTCGCGATACTTTTTGCTTTGATGAGTCTTTCGACGCTGAAACTTAGATGATCTTTTTATGAAAATCAAGTTGGAATGTTTGTTGGTTTCGGTCGTGGTTTTTATCGCTTCTTGCGAAGTTTTTGAAACACGGGCATTGAAAAATAATATCAGCGATCTGTTTGAAAAACATAAGATTTCGGTCGGCGAACTGGATTGCCAATCGAATTTGAGGGAGCGAAGCGGCGCGTGCGTTTTTTCCGCCGAACGTGAAAATGTCTCGGTCTTGATCGAGCGTTTAAATTTGAAGAAAAGTTCAATCAGCGCGGAAGGAAAGATTGATGAATGCAAAAAAACTTCGCTTTCCCGGGATAACACAAATGTCGAAGTTTTCGGAAAAGCAGAAAAGTTAGATTTGAAAAACGGACAGGCTTTTGAAAAGTTTAATCTTTTTTACAATCCGCAGACGCGCGAAGGCTGTGTCCGGATCGAGTATTCATACGGTTAGAAATTTTTGATGATTTTAGAAAATCGTAAAACTTTAGTTCTCGGCGCGGGGAAATCCGGCATTGCTTCGGCGAGATTTATCGCCGAACGCGGCGGCACGGTCGCGTTGTACGACAAAAAGCCGCTTGAAAACTGGTCGGACGAAGCGAAATCGCTCAAGGAAAAGTTCAATGTCGGTTTGATCGACGCGCAAATTCCGTCGTGGCTGCTTGATCAGATCGATCTCGTCGTGATCAGTCCGGGCGTGCCGACAAATACGATTCCGGCGCGCTATGTTGACCGCAAAGACGGCGAGGTGATCGGCGAGGTCGAACTGGCTTACAGATTTTTGAAAGGCGGAATTGTCGGCATTACCGGCTCGAACGGCAAGACGACGACGACGACCTTGATCGGCGAGCTTTTGCGAAATTCGGGAATCGAAACGCAGGTTGGCGGAAATATCGGGACGCCGCTGCTGGATTTGACCGAAACTTCGACCGAAAACGGCTGGACGGTCGTCGAGCTTTCGAGTTTTCAGCTTGAAACGATCAAAGATTTTCGCCCGAACGTCGCGGTCGCGACCAACGTCACGCCGAATCATATGGACCGCTACGATCTTTTCTCGGATTACGCCGCCGCGAAACATCGCCTGTTTATGAATCAGACGGCGGAAGATGTCGCGATTCTTAACGCCGACGATGAAACGACGGCGAGCTGGGCAAACGGTTTGAAAGCGCATGTTTCGCTTTTCAGCGTCAAAAAAGAACTCGACGAAGGTTTGTTTCTGCGCGGGCGCGATCTGATTTCGCGAAGCGGCGGAAAGGAAAAGATTTTGACGACGCGCGACGAGATCTTTGTGCGCGGGCTGCATAACGTCGAAAACGTGCTCGCCGCTTTTGCGGCAGGTTTAGCGTGCGGCGCGGCGCCCGATTCGATGCGCGAAACCGTTGCAAACTTTAAAGGCGTCGAACACCGCATCGAGTTTGTCGCCGAGATCGAAGGCATCAAGTTTTACAACGACTCGAAAGCGACGAGCGTTGACGCGACCTTAAAAGCGCTCGAAGCCTTGAGCGAAGAAGCGGGAAAAACGGTTCTGATTTTGGGCGGGCGCGGTAAAAACGCGCCCTACGCGCCGCTCGTTCCGCTGATCGAAAAAACGGTGCGAAAACTCGTATTGATCGGCGAAGACGCCGCCAACATCGAATCGCAGTTAAAAAATCACGCCGAAATCATCCGCGCCGGTTCGATGGCGGATGCCGTCCAAAAAAGTTTTGAAGCGGCGGAAAAAAATGATTCGGTTTTGCTCGCGCCGGCGTGCGCAAGCTTTGATATGTTTCGCTCGTTTGAAGAGCGGGGAACGGTATTTAAGTCCGGAGTCCATAGTCTAAAGTCCAAAGTCAAAGGAGTTTAGATCATGGCAAAGATTGAAAAATTCCAAGATTTAGAGGCTTGGAAAATGGCACGAAAAGTTACGAAGCGGATTTATGATATTTCAAAGCAGGATAAATTCAGTCGTGATTTTGCGCTTTGTAATCAGATTCACCGCGCTTCGATCTCGATTCTCTCGAATATTGCTGAAGGATTTGAAAGAAACTGAGATAAAGAATTTTTGCAATTTCTTTCGATTGCAAAAAACATCTTGTGCGGAAGTTTATGCACAACTTTATGTTGCCCTAGATCAAAAATATGTTGATGAAGCGCAATTTAAAGAAATTACCGATGATTTGGAGGAAACAGGGCGAATAATTGGGGGCTTGATGAAATATCTTCAACGGTCAGAAATGCGCGGAAGTAAATTTAAATGACTTGGGACTCCGGACTATAGACTTTGGACTGATAAAGAATGGCGAAAAAGTTACGCATGGATTGGTTTTTATTCGCGATTGCCGCGAGCCTCGCGCTGTTTGGCGCGGTCATGGTGTATTCCGCGTCGGCGATGATCTCGCTCAAGGAAACCGCCAATAATCCGGACGGCGCGACGCAGTTTCAGTATTTCTTCAAACAGTTCGGTTTTACGCTTTTCGGATTGATCGTGATGTATGCGGCGAGCAAGGTCGATTACAAAATTTACCGGAACAAATACGTCGTGCTCGGAATTTTAGCCGTCACGGCAGTTCTTTTGATCGCGGTTTACGGTTTTCCGGCGATCAACGGCGCGCGGCGCTGGATTCGTTTTCCGGGCTTTTCCTTTCAGCCTTCGGAAATCGCCAAGATCGCGCTGCCGATATTTCTTGCGTGGTTTTTGACGATCAAGGAAAATGCGGTCGGCGAACTTCGGGAAACGGTTTTGCCGTGTCTCGCGGTTTTGGCTTTTCTGGGCGGTCTGATCGTTCTCGAACCCGATCTCGGCACGACGATCGTGCTTTGCGCGATCTTCGTCAGCGTCTATTTTGCGGCGGGCGCTAAATTGCTGCATCTCGCGGCGGTCGGCGCGGTGATGCTCGTCGGCGGAATCGGCGCACTTATTTTCGCGCCGTGGCGCGTCGCGCGGTTGGTCGCGTTTTTTGATCCGTGTGCGCAGGAAAACGCGGCGGGCGCGGGCTATCAGGTTTGCCAATCGCTCTACGCGATCGGTTCGGGCGGCGTGTTGGGCGAAGGTTTTGCGAAAGGTCAACAGAAACTTTTCTATTTGCCGTATCCGTATTCGGATTTCATTTTCGCGGTCGTCGGCGAAGAACTCGGTTTATTCGGAACGCTCGCGGTCGTCATCGCCTTCGGTCTTTTATTATGGCGCGGAACGCGTGCCGCGCTGCTTGCGCCCGATCGTTTCGGAATGCTTTTGGGCATCGGACTGATCACGGGTTTGATCGTTCAGGCGCTTTTTAATATTTCGGTCGTGATCTCGATTCTGCCCGCGAAGGGAATTCCGCTGCCGTTTATTTCCTACGGCGGCTCAAGCATCGTGATCACGCTTTTCGCGGTCGGGATTTTGCTGAATATTTCGCAGTACGCGGGGTTTGTATCAAAGGATGCGACCCTCGAAACAAATAATTTTGTGCGCCGGAAGAAGAAAGCGAAGTCGAAAAGATTTGCAGTGAATTGAAAATAAAAGATGAAAGTTTTGATCGCCGCCGGTGGAACGGGCGGACATATTTATCCGGGAATCGCCGTCGCCAAAGAAATTATGCGGCGCGATGAAAAGTCGGAAGTTTTATTCGTCGGGACGGCACGCGGGCTTGAAACGAAAATTGTTCCCGACAACGGCTTTCAGCTTTCATTGATCAAAAGCGCGGGTTTGAAAAATGTCGGATTTGTTGGCAAACTCAAAGGTTTGCTTATCCTGCCGAAAAGTTTTCTCGAAGCGCGGCGGCTGATCAAAGATTTTAAGCCCGCTGTGGTCGTCGGCGCGGGCGGCTATGTTTCGGGTCCGGTGCTTTTGATGGCGAGTTTGATGCGCGTGCCGACTTTGGTGATGGATTCAAACGCGCTGCCCGGGTTTACGAACCGGCGGCTCGCGCCGTTTGTCACGAAAGCCGCGTTGACGTTTGACGAAGCGCTGCCGTTTTTCGGCAAAAAGGGAATTGTCACGGGCAATCCGGTGCGCCAGGAGTTTTTTGACATTTTGCCGAAGGAGCGCGGCGAAAAGGTCAATCTGCTGATCTTCGGCGGTTCGCAAGGCGCGCGGGCGATCAATAATGCGATGGGCGAGGCGCTCGAATTTTTGCCGCCGGATAAATTGCAGATCACGCATCAGACGGGCGAATTTGATTTTGAAAAGCTGAAGGAAACGTATTCGCGCTCGGCGTTTACGAACGCCGATGTCAGACCGTATATCTCGAATATGGTTGACGAATTTGCGAAAGCCGATCTCGTGATCTGCCGCGCCGGGGCAACGACTTGCGCCGAACTTTCGGCGGCGGGCAAAGCGGCGATCATGGTTCCTTTGCCGACTGCGGCTGACGATCATCAGCGCAAAAACGCCGAAGCTTTGGAAGCGGCGGGCGCGGCGAAAATGATCTTGCAGCGAGATTTGTCGG
>CADEFG010000101.1 GCA_902826505.1 uncultured Acidobacteriota bacterium | reverse complement strand
CGCGTGGTGCGCGCCGCCGCGCTATCGGTACGCGCGATGCCCTACATCGACGCCGCGCGGGCCGCGGGCTATTCGCACCTCCGGATCATCTGCCGGCACATGGCGCCGAACCTGGTCGCGCCATACCTGATCATGCTGACCGCCTATGTCGCCCAGGCGATCCTGCTGGAGGCGTCCCTGTCGTTCCTCGGCCTCGGCGTCACCGAGCCGACCCCCGCCTGGGGCCTGATGCTGTCCGGCAATGCCTCGGACTTCTTCCGCGAGGCGCCGTGGATGATCCTGTTCCCGGGCCTCGCCATCAGCCTCGCGGTCTTCGCGTTCAATCTGTTCGGCGATTCGCTGCGCGACTGGCTCGATCCGAAGTTCAAGTCGTAGTAGCTGCCGGGGCCGAAAACCAGGGTGAGCAGGGAAGAAAACGCGTCGAGGTTCCGGGCGTCCTTCAACCAGAACGACCCAGGGCCTTCGCGCCAAGCGATGACGCCGGTGTCGCTGAGATCGTAGGGCAGGAAATCAGACGCCACATCATTGCTACCCATCGAATCGGTGATCCCGTCCCAAAAATGGAGACGGAATCCCCCGATCCAGATCGCGTGGCCAGATTCGTTGGTGATCGCGCCGGGAGGAACCGGCGGATTCGGCGCGGCGATGCTTGGTGCTTTGTGGGGCTACGATGGTTGGAATAATTTGAGTCTGGTCGCCGGAGAAATTAAAAAGCCCGGGAAAAATATTCCGCTGGCGCTGATCGGCGGGACGATTGTTATCATAATTCTTTACGTTTTTGTCCATTTCGCCTATTTTTACGTGCTTGACCCGACAACGATCGCTTCGGTTTCAAAAGATTCTTCGGTTGCAAAGGAAGTCGTTTCGAGATTTTTCGGCGGCGATCTAAAATCTTTCGGCGTTGGCGTGGCGGTTTCGCTTTTCACGGTCGGTTTGATGCTTTCGTCAATCGGCACGCTTCACACTTCGATTCTAACGGGTGCGCGGGTGCCGTATGCGATGGCGAAAGACGGTTTGATGTTCGAATCGATCGGCAGACTTTCGGAAGGCACGCGAGTTCCGGTTTATGCGTTGATTTTTCAGGGCGTCTGGGCGGCACTTCTGGCAATTTCGGGTTCGTTCGATACGTTGACCGATTACGTGATCTTCGGCTCGTGGATTTTTTACGCACTCGTTACCTCTTCGGTTTTCGTCTTCCGCAAAAAATTTCCGAACGCTGAACGACCTTACAAGGCTTTTGGTTATCCGGTTGTGCCGATTTTGTTTTTATTGGTGGCGGGTTGGCTATTGATAAATACGATGATTACAACACCGAAGCAATCTTTTGCAGGAATTTTCCTGATTTTGCTGGGATTACCAGTTTATTATTATTTGACGAGCAGAAATAAAGGAATAACGGAAGATAAAAACGAAGATGTCATTGATTGATAGAAGAACCGGCGGCGAACGGCGGTCAGAACCAAGATACAACGTCGCCATTGAAATCGAATGGGAATCAAAGATCGGCAGAAAAAACGGCACGATCAACGACATTAGCCGCGAGGGCTGTTTCGTGCTTTGCTCGGGCGAAGTCGAAGACGGCGATAAAGTCAAAATATTTTTTCCGTTAAGTGACGGGATGAAAGTTCAATTCCTGAGCGCGGTCGTCAATCACGTCTATGAAATCGGTTTTGGCGTGCGTTTTATCGAATTAGGCGTCGCGCAGAGAAATTTTCTGTCAAGATTTATTGATTCGTTGAAATAATTATTTGATAAAATTTCTGGTGATTAATTTATTTTGAATCCTTTCGCATTCAAAGGAATCTGCCTTTGGGTTGTTAAATTTGATGTATTGCAGTTTTCCACCCAAAACTGTATACGTTACGCCCTTTTTTGAATCTTTATAAAAAAGATGTTCCGTATCATCAGCTTTGGACCAAGTGTTTTTGTTGAGATTTAATTTCAGACGCTTTACCGAAATTAAATTATTCAACGAAAAGTCGTAGGTGATAATAATGCCGTTATCTAAATTTCAACCTTTGATATTTTGATCCGAACATTTTCCCGCCGAAAAAAGAACTTCCAGCTCGCCTTCGGGTAGTTCATATCTGGTTAGTTTCATCCAGGTATCACCGGATCTTATTTTGTCTTGAAATGTCGTATAAGAAACTTTAGGCGAATTAAAAAGTATTTCAATATCTTTTTCATTTGAGGCAAACTCCTGCAATCGCTTGAGTTTAACAAACCAATCCGGTATTTGAGCATTCACTGTTGAAGCCAAAATTACAAAAAGCAAAGTAAAAAGCAATACTTTCATAATTATTCATCTTTTAATTTGTCCAAAGCTTCACGCGCAATTTCGCGATCGTCAAAATGGTATTTTTCGTTACCGACGATTTGATAAGTTTCGTGTCCTTTGCCCGCGATTATCACAACATCGTCGGGTTTGGCTTTTGAAATTGCCTGATGAATTGCTTCGCGGCGGTCGGAAATCGAAAGAAACGGACAATTCGTGTTTTTTAATCCGACTTCGATCTGTTCGATTATTTTCAAGGGTTCTTCGGTGCGCGGATTATCCGAAGTGACGATCACCAGATCGCTGTTTCTGCCCGCGACTTCGCCCATCGGAACGCGTTTTGTTTTATCACGGTCGCCGCCGCAGCCGAAAACCGTGATGATCCTGCCTTTCGTCAAATCCCGGGCGGTTTTTAAAGTGTTCAAAAGCGCATCGTCCGAATGCGCGTAATCAACGACCACTGCAAAATCGCGGTCGTGCTGCACTCTTTCAAAACGTCCGGGGGCACCGACGCAAGTTTCCAAACCATTGACGATTTTGTCCAAATCAAAACCGAGTTCGAGCGACGCGGCGGTTGCCGCGAGCATATTATAAACGTGCGGTCTGCCGACGAGCGGCGAAGTTATCTGGCGTTCACGGTTGGGCGTTTTGAGCAAAAAAGATGTGCCCTTGATCAAAGAAACTTCGATATTTTCAGCCGTTAGATCCGCCTGGTTATCTTGTGCGAAAGTTAAAACTCGCTGACCGTTCGCTTTTAATTGATTCGCCAGTTTGGCGCCCCATTCGTCATCAATATTGATCACACAAGACGCTGGTTTTTCACCTAATCGTCCATCGAAAAGTTTCTTTTTCGCGTCGAAATAGTTTTCCATCGTCAAATGATAATCGAGATGGTCGCGGGTTAGATTTGTAAAAATACCGACCTTAAAACGAAGCCAATCACAACGATGCAGATCGATTGCCTGCGAGGATGTTTCCATCACGGCTGTCTGGCAACCCATCTCAACCGACTCACGCAAAAATTTGTTCGTGTCCGAGGCTTCGGGGGTTGTGCGAATTGCTTCTACCGACTTTTCGCCGATTCTGTACTCGACGGTCGTCAGCATCGCGGCTTTTTCACCGTTCGCTTCGGCTAGCGCAAAGCAAAGATACGTTGTGGTCGTTTTGCCGTTGGTTCCGGTAATGCCGACGAGTTTTATGTCGTGTGACGGGTTTCCGTAAATTACCGACGCGGCTTTTGCCAAAGATTCGCGAGCATCGGCAACTTTGAGCCACGCGCCCTTAAATTGATTGGGCGGATCAAACTCGGAAATTATCCCGACCGCGCCGCGCCGGATAACATCATCAATAAAGCGATGCCCATCCATCGTCAAACCGCGAATCGCCGCAAACAGAGAACCTTCGCGCGCTTGCCGCGAGTCGTGCGTAACGCTCGAAACTTCGGCGGTTTCGTTGCCGGAAAGTTGGGCATTCAAGCTCTCGGCAAGCATTCGGAGATTTACTTTTTGAAAAGTCAAAACTTTATCCTCGAAAAAATCGTTATTCAAAACAGGTTGAATTATACGATTTTGAATAGATTTTGCGAAATCGCTGATAATTGATTAAAAGGAGAAAAAACGATGAATTTTATCAAAATGTTGTTGATTGCTTTGGGATTGGTAATTCTCGGAATGCTGGCTTTTTCGGTTTTCGGGTTTCTATATTCGATAATTTGGTATTTATTCTGGATCGGCGCGATCGGTTTGACCGGTTATGTCGGCTATAAAATGCTAAGTAAAGATTCGAAAACTTCAAAACTCGAAGGCAAAACCCCGATTTCCTTTGCGGCTATGCGCGATTACAAGCGAGCCTTGAAAGAATATAAAGACTAAAAAATGCCGAAGAAATTTCGATTTGTTTGAAAATCGTCAAATGTTTGTTTAATTCACTTTACAAATATTTGACGATTTTGCATTAACAGCCTCAAAAAAGTTTAAATTTGTCCGGCTTTGGTTTATAAATTAAATGTTCAAAATATACGCAAAAGGAAAAAAATGAAGACCTGCCTTAAATTTGCCATCGCAATTTTATTATTATCAATATTTTTATCAGCCTGCTCAAGCGAAAAAAAATTAGCCGAAAAGACGGTCGAAAATTACCACCAACTCTACAACGAACAAAATTACGAAGAGATTTTCAACACGGCGCACGAAGATGCCAAAGCTACCAAAAGCAAAGAAGCGCTTGGTTATGTCTTAGCCATCGCTTTTGAAAAGTTTGGAAAACATATCAGTTCCAAGTTGGTTTATACAAAAATAACAATACTCAATGACAAGGAAAGACAAATCGAATTTGCGTATCAATCGAAATTCGAAAAAGGCACAAGAAACGAAACCTTTCTGATAATCACAAATGAAGAAATGGGTCTTTTGCATTCGATCGGCGAACTAACGGACGATCAATTGAAAGCATTGAAATAACACGAAATTTGATATAATTTTTCACAGAGGTCTTAAATGGATACCATCAAAATCATTTTAACGGTCATCGGAGTTATCGCAATCGTGGTTGTCGGGATTTGGCTCATCGGAATTATTTCCGCGCTTTTGTGGTTTGCCCTTTGGGTGGGACTCCTTGCCGCGATCGGTTACGGCGGCTATAAATTGTTCTTTGCAAAGGAAAAAAGCGTCAAACATCTTGAAGAAAAATCACCGATTGCGATTGCTGACCTAAAAGAAGAAGACCGGCAATTGGAAGAATACAAACGTAAATATCTGACGAAATAATTTCCTGAAAAATGCCTCGCTAGACTTTCGTTCTCAAAAACGATAAATTCAAATTTGCTTGTTATTTGGCAATTTTTTAGGAAAATACCACTTGCGATGGCAACTGGTTCTGACAAATTTGCTGAGATGGCGTAATTGGTAGCCGCGCTGGTCTTAGGAGCCAGTGCCGTAAGGCGTGCGAGTTCGAGTCTCGCTCTCAGCACCAACAGATTTAAAAATACGATATTGAAAAGCTGCTCGTCCAGGTGTTTTTGATGAGCTCAAAATTTATTAAATGAAAACTGAATTAACGGAAGTTTCTCCGACACAAAAAGAAATTAAAATCGAAATTGAACCGGAAGCGGTCAAGGAAGTTTATAACAAAGTCAGCCAGAAATACGCGAAAGGCGCAAATGTTCCGGGCTTTCGCAAGGGGCTCGCGCCATTGGACGTAATTCGCCTGAGGTTTAAAGAAGAAATTCAAAACGAGGTTTTGCGCGAGCTTTTGCCCGAAAAAGTTCAGCAGGCAATTGAGGAACACTCTCTGCAACCACTATCCGAGCCGCAATTGCATTTTGACAATTTTGATAATCTGAAACTGAACGGTTCCCAATCGCTTTTGCTTCATATTCACGTCGAAGTGATGCCCGAAATTCCGACGCCTGATTATAAAGGTTTAGAAAGCACGCGCCGTGTTCGCCCGCTTCCCGAAGGCGAAATGGAACGGATCATCGACCAACGCCGGCAGTCGGGCGCGACTTTGATGCCGGTCGAAGGTCGCAAATCGGAAACGGGTGATACGGTCATTGTCGATTTAGAAGGAACATTTGCCGACGATCCGGTCGCGGAACCGATCAAAGCCGATGATTTGGAGATCACTCTCGGCGACGCTAATATCGAGCAATCTTTTACTGAAAATCTCGTTGGTTTGGAACCGGACGAGGAAAAAGAATTTACGGTTGAATATCCGGCGGAATTTTCTTCGCCCGTTTTGGCGGGGAAAACAGTGACATATAAGGCAAAAGTAAAATCACTCGGCAAAATCGAATTGCCCGAACTCGACGATGAATGGGCGCAGAGTTTGGATGAAGGTTATGAATCGCTAGATGATCTGAAAACTCGGTTGGGGAAAGATATGGAATCGGTTTCAAAATCCGATGCCGATGCCGCCGTTCGCACCGAATTGATCAATAAATTGCTTGAAAAGCACGAGTTTGAAATTCCGAATACGCTGATCGAAGCGCAAGCTCGCAATCTTTTGAACAATTTCGCGCAGGATATGCAGCAGCGCGGGGTTGATTTAAACAAAGTCGAAAAAGAATTTGTCCAAATGGCGTATAATCAAATGCGGACGCAAGCCGAGCGTGATGTACGCGGGGCGATGCTGCTCGAAAAAATTGCCGATCTTGAAAAGGTCGAAGTGACCGATGATGAAGTGGTAAAAGAAATCGAGATGATGGCGCATTATTATAATGTTCCGGTTGAGCAAATAAAAGAATCAATCAACCAGCAGCAGGGCGGTGAAGCCAATATCGCCAATAATTTACGGACCCGCAAAGCGGTCGAAGCAATTTTCAATCATGCCAAGATAACCGACGGTGAATGGCTTGACGAAACGCAGAAACCAACCGAAACAGTTGAAGATAAACCGAAAAGCGAAAAGGCAACCGCCGAAACGGCAGATGCCGAAGTAAAAGAAGAAAAGCCGAAAAAGAAAACGGCAAAAAAGGATAAATAGTATTATTTGAAAGTTAGTTATTTGAGAGTTTGCATTTTGGAAGATAAGTTGTAAAATCTTTTACGGATAGCCATTCAGCTATTATTTCAACAACTTATCTTCTTTAATTTAATCCAATTCTTAAACAATTTGCTTCAAATCTTGTAATTAAAGAAAAGAGAGAAAAATTATGTTAGTTCCAATGGTAGTCGAGCAAACTTCGCGTGGCGAACGTGCTTTTGACATTTATTCAAGACTGTTGAAAGACAGCATCATTTTTATCGGCACGCCGATTGACGATATGGTTGCTAATTTGATCGTCGCCCAACTTCTGTTTTTGGAAGCCGAAGACCCTGAACGCGACATCAATTTGTATATCAATTCGCCCGGCGGTTCGATCACAGCCGGAATGGCGATTTACGACACGATGCAATTTATCAAAAACGATGTCGCGACCATCTGTGTCGGTCAATGTGCTTCGATGGGCGCACTGCTTTTGACCGCCGGTGCAAAAGGCAAGCGCTTTGCTTTGCCACATTCCCGAATTTTGATTCACCAGCCGTCCGGCGGAGCTTCTGGGCAGGCAACCGATGTGCGCATTATGGCGGAAGAAATTTTGCGGATGCGCGAAATGACTTCGCGGATTCTGGCGTATCATTCGGGGCAGGATTTTGACCAGGTTGAAAAAGACGTCGAACGCGACCGGATTTTATCGCCGATTCAAGCCAAAGAATATGGTTTGATTGACGAAGTTATTGAACACAGAGACAAATAGGATTTCGGATTTTGGATTTGCGATTTTGGATTGAATGTTCTTGAGTTTGAGCATCTCTTTACAAAAAACGATCCAAAATCCAAAATCTAAAATCTTAAATCTTAAATATGATTAGGCGACCAGAAGAAATCTTACGCTGTTCGTTTTGCGGCAAATCGCAGAATGAAGTCAAAAAATTGATTGCCGGACCGAGTGTTTATATCTGCAATGAATGTATAGACATTTGCAACGAAATTATCAATGACGACGAACAAGCCGAAAATGCGACAATCCGCACAACCCTGCCGAAACCGCAGGAGCTAAAATCCTTTCTGGACGAATATGTGATCGGTCAGGACGAAACGAAAAAACGTCTCTCGGTCGCCGTCTATCAGCATTATAAACGGATCGAACTCGCCAAACGACGCACCGATATTGAACTCCAAAAATCGAACATATTGTTGATTGGTCCGACGGGCACGGGAAAAACTTTGCTTGCCCAGACTCTGGCGCGGGTTTTGAGTGTTCCGTTCTGTATTGTTGACGCGACGAGTTTGACCGAAGCCGGATACGTCGGCGAAGATGTCGAAACGATTTTGCTGCGCCTTTTACAGTCGGCGGGCGGCGATGTCGAACGCGCTCAAACCGGGATTATTTATATCGACGAAATTGATAAGATCTGCCGCAAAGACGATAATCCCTCGATCACGCGCGACGTTTCGGGCGAAGGCATTCAGCAGGCATTACTGAAAATTCTCGAAGGAACCGTTGCCAATGTTCCGACGCAGGGCGGTCGCAAACATCCGCAGCAGGAATTTACGCCGATCGATACGACCAATATCCTTTTTCTCTGCGGCGGCGCCTTTATCGGTCTCGAAAGAGTTGTCGAAAAACGTTTCCGCAATAAATCTTTGGGGTTTTCTGCAGATGTGAAATCGAGCAAACAACGGCAGAACGAAGCGATCGATAAACTCGAACCCGAAGATTTGATTCATTACGGTTTGATTCCCGAGTTTGTCGGACGTTTGCCGGTTCTCGGAACTCTTCACGAACTCGACGAAAAAGCCTTGATCCAGATTCTGACCGAACCCAAAAACGCGCTTATCAAACAATATCAGCGTAAATTCGAATTTGATAACATTCGTTTGAAATTTACCGACGATGCGATCAAAGCGGTCGCCAAAAAAGCCCTCGACCGGAAAGTCGGCGCGCGCGGTTTGATGATGATCTTAGAGGAAGTTTTGCTCGAATCAATGTATGTTCTGCCTTCGCAGAAAAAGGTCAAAGAACTGGTCATCACCAAAGAAATGATCGAAAGAAAAGCCGCGCCGCTCGAAGTTTTGCGCGAAATTGATGAAGCGGCTTAAAAAGCGCGAAACGATTTTTTCGAGGGAATCGCGGCAATATTTCTTTCGATTAGTTCGTTGTAATTTGCTGCATTAAGCCGGCGAAATCGACCTGACACCAATGCTCGACAAATTGACCGTTCTTTTAACCGCAAAATATCTATGACGCCAAGTTTTATCGGATTTTTGGTCGCGGCAATACCGAAAAATTCGCCCGTGTGGACGCCGTGTAAAGTTTTGCGCGTCACGACTTTATCGCCATCGGCAAGCTGGTCTTGAATTTCGGCGCGAAATTCGCTGAAGGCAGAGCGCAACATTCTGAAAAGCTGAAAGACACCGTTTCGATCGGGCGTGAACGGCGGAATTGCCGAATGATCGACGAAATTTTCAGCAAGAATTTCCAAAGCGATTTCTTCGCGTCCGTTGGTTTGAAATTCGTTGATAAAACGCTGAACGATCGATTTATTTTCTTCTGACATTTTTGTTTTTCCCTTAGTTATTGCGATATTAGCGGCGTTCCGTTGCTTGAAATCAGCGCCCAATTGCCATTCAATTTGACAAAAACATCCGTCCATTGAAAAGTTCCCGAAATCGACTGACCGTTAAAAATGCCTTGATCGGTGCTTCTGAAGCGGGCGATTGCCGTGTTGCCGTAAACGGTCACTTTCATTTCACTGTTAACGGAAGATTCTACTTTCAACGCGCCTGATTTGAACGACGAAATTAAATCATTTTTGGTAATCAAGATTCCTTCGGGCGAAGTCAAAACGTAGCCGTCGGCGTAATATTTTTCGACCGCCGCAATCTTCCCCTGCAAAATTGAATCGAGTATTTTTTGCTCGGTCTGCATAATGGTTTGTTCGGTATTTTTGTTTTTGTTGATCGAACTTTTACCCGTTGTTTGTCCGAAAGCAAAAGCCGCGAAAATTAAAAGTATGGTTAAGTTGAAAATTGTTTTTTTCATAATTTCTCCTTGAAGTTCGGCGGATAAATTCCAATAATCGATAGAATTTTCGGAAGTTTGGAAAATACGGATTCACAATAGTTTTTTATTTGATTCCTGGCGTTTAAAAAATCGTCCAAATGATTATTGATTTATGAAAACAAAGGCGATTGAATTACAATTAACAATAATAAAGAAAATTTGAGGTGCAAAATATGAATGATAAAGGTCAATCGGCAGATTTGATTCTGAAGTTGTATGAATTACGCCGCGAGGAAAAAATGCGCGAGGCGCGAAGCTGGATGGATTCTTATTTTCCGGAAAACTTGGAGGATATTTTGCAGACCTTAAGCAACCCGGAAACAAGTGCAAAATTGCGGATGGTTATCAGTTATTGGGAAATGGGCGCCGGGTTTGTCAACCATGGTGCAATTGATGAAGAAATGTATAATGAGGCTTCGACCGAACAATTTCTGGTGTTCGCAAAACTTTATCCCTTTCTGCCGGAAATCAGGGATTGTTTTGACAGCCCGGATTTTCTGAAAAATTTAGAAAAGTTGATTATGCGAATGCCCGATGCCGAAGCAAGATTGGCAAAACGGTTGCAGATGACCAAGAGTTGGCTTCAAAAACGCGCGGAAATGGCGCAAAAAGCCTGAAATTTATTTTATATTTAATGACGTGAGCGGCGAATGTATTTCAGTTTTTGCAAGGCTCGAACCGCATCTGGCAAAGCTTCGGGAATTAACAAAACGTCCGAAAATATTGGCAAATCTTGAAAGTCTGGTGATGCGCCAACCCGATGCCAAAGAAATGCTCGCCGTTCAGCGCGAAATGAGGAAGAAATGGCTGCAGACGCGCACTGACGCGGCGGCTAAATAGCTTTAAGTTCCGGTTTCAGGTTTCAAATTTGGGTTGAAACTTTGACAACCTGGAACTTGAAACCGGAAACTTGAAATTAATGAAAATCACTTCCGCCGAATTTATCAAAAGCGCGTTTGCCGAAGAGCATTGGACGACCGACGGTTTACCCGAGATCGCTTTTCTCGGACGGTCGAATGTCGGAAAATCTTCGCTGATTAATTCTTTGTTGCAACGCAAAGGTTTGGCGCGAACATCGAACACACCGGGAAGAACACAAAGCATTAATTTT
>CADEFG010000100.1 GCA_902826505.1 uncultured Acidobacteriota bacterium | reverse complement strand
TGAATAACGCCTTTCGGCGCACAGATGAAATATACACTGCCGAAGGAAAAAATGAAACTTACTGGTATGCGCCGATCGTCGCGGACGCCGAAGCCGGATTTGGCGGAAACCTGAACGCTTTTGAATTGATGAAGGGAATGATCGAAGCGGGTGCGGCGGGCGTCCATTTTGAAGACCAATTATCGTCGGCGAAAAAATGCGGTCATCTCGGCGGAAAAGTGCTTGTGCCGACCCAGGAAGCGATTCAAAAATTGATCGCGGCGCGTCTCGCGGCTGATGTTTGCGGAACGCCGACGGTTTTGATCGCGCGCACCGACGCGAACGCCGCCAATCTTTTAACGTCGGACGTCGACGAAAACGACCAGCCTTTTACCACGGGCGAACGAACGATCGAGGGATTTTTTACCGTCCGTAACGGAATCGAGCAGGCGATTTCGCGCGGGCTCGCTTATGCGCCTTACGCCGATCTGATCTGGTGCGAAACTTCCAAACCCGATTTGGACGAAGCGCGCCAGTTTGCCGAAGCGATTCACGCGCGGTTTCCCGGCAAAATGCTTGCTTATAATTGTTCTCCTTCATTTAACTGGAAGAAAAAACTCGATGATGAAACGATTGCAAAATTTCAGACGGAGCTTGGTGCGTTTGGGTATAAATTTCAATTTATTACTCTGGCTGGTTTTCATTCGCTTAATTATGCGATGTTCGAGCTGGCGCGCGGCTACAAAGAATCGGGAATGACCGCGTATTCCAAATTGCAGGAACAGGAATTCGAGTCCGAAACCGAAGGCTACCGGGCGACTAAACATCAATCTTTTGTCGGAACCGGTTATTTCGATGCCGTGACGCAGGTCATCACGGGTGGATTTTCGTCGGTCACGGCGCTCAAAGGTTCGACCGAAGAAGAGCAATTTGACGAAATAATCACGCCGAAAGAAGAAATCGCGGTTGCCGTTTGATTTGGTAAGTGCGACGAGTTCAGAGATGAAAAAAAGCTTTCAAAAGTCAGGAAGTTATCTCAAAAATACCAGGCGGCTGGGCGGGAAAATATTTTTCTCCCGCCCAGCCGCCTGGGGAAAAATGAATCTTTTTAACTATTCAAATATTTGGGGATAGCCGCTGGTTGGAAGTTAAATCGAAACTGTGCTTGATAAAGTGTAAAGATCACCCCTGAAGGCGTCGCTCCGCGCTAAAGATTATCTAAAGTATGAAGTAATGGTAGTTTGACGATCACCGTAATTCCGTAATTCGGATTATTTTCCATCCTAATCAAACCCGAATGTTTTTGAATGATTCGGTGACTGATCGCCAGTCCGAGACCGGTGCCGCCTTCTTTATTGGCGGTAAAAAACGGGTTAAAAACATTCGGCAGAGCATCTTCGGGAATTCCGCGCCCGTTGTCGGAAATTTTGATGATGATATGCGGGTGCGGAAATCTTTCGGTCGGCATCAACGCGCTGTCGGTCGAAATTCGCAAAACTCTCTCGCGTTCGGTCGGCGCAATGACTTCCATCGCTTGCCGGGCATTCGTGATTATATTGAACAAAACCTGTTGAACTTGCGACGGATCGCCGTCCACGGTCGGCAAATAATTTGCCAGATTCAATTCGGTTTTGACCTTTGATTTTTGCAGTTGATGATTGAGCAAACCAATGGTTTTTTCAATCACATTATTTACATTGACCGCTGAAAATTCGGGCGAACGGTCGCGTGAAAAATCGAGCAATTGGCGGACGAGTTCGGTAATGCTCTGCGTCTGTTCGCGGATGGCGGTCAGTTCTTCCGCCGAGTTTTGAGATTTCCCGCGCAGCAAAAACTCGACGTTCGCTGAAATTATGTTGAGCGGAGTGCCGACTTCGTGGGCGATTCCGGCGGCGATTTCGCCGATTGCCGAAATCCGCTCCTGCTGGATCAGCCGGCGTTCGATCAGTTTTTCGTCCGTCACGTCGCGCGTCGTGCAGACCACACCAACAATGCGCCCTTTTTCCGAAATGATCGGGTCGGTAATGACGCGCAGGATTCTGCCTTTTTCGCTGTCTTCAAGCTCGACCCGCTGCGGCATTCTTTGCGTCACGGTGCGCATGATCGTGCAGTCGGGACGCGGTTTTTTGGCACCGTGATAAAGTTCGCAGCAGCGGATTCCGACCAGATTTTCCGCCTTTAAGCCAAACATTTTTCCCAAAGATTCGTTTGCCCGGCGGATTTTGCCCGACGGCGCGTGGATCGAAACGCCGTCGGTCATCGCGTCGAAAGTTTCTTCCCATTCGCGCCGCGAATCGGTGACGTCCTGTAAAAGCTGGGTTCGTTCGAGAGCGACGCCGACCTGTTTACCGATGGCGGTCAACATACTTGTTTCGTGTTCGGTGAAAATTCGCGATTCGTCGTTAAAAAGCGCCAGCACGCCTCGTAAAATTTCCCCGCGCCCGATAAGCGGAACTGCCGCCATCGAACCGATTTTTTCGCCGGCGATCGGACGCGACAAACGGCGGTCGGTTTTCGTATCGGTGACGATTAAAGTCTCAATCAAAACGGCGGCTTGCCCGACTATTCCTTCGCCGAGTTCGAAATTCTGCAAGATCCCGATCGTGCTTTCATCAAGATTCTGACAAATCGAAAGGTGTAAAATCTCTTCCTCTTCATTAAATAGATAAATACAGCCCGATTCGAGCGAGGTGACGCGCAAAACGGCGTCGAGAACGTTTTTGAGAAAACTGTTTTCATCGCTCATCTGGGTGATCGCTTCTGCGACGTCGATCAGCGCAAAAAGCTGATTATTGCGCCGTTCGATCCTTTTTTCGCGTTCACGGCGCTGCGTCAGATCGCGAATCACCGCCGAAAAACCGCACATTTTACCGGTTTTGTCGAAAATCGCGTTTTCCGAAACAGTGACGTCGATGATCTGCCCGTCGGCGTTGAGAAGCTGTGATTCGAAATTTTCACGGAGCGTTATTTTTTCGAGTTTTTCCCAATGTTCACGGCGCCTTTCATCAGTTTGAAAAACCGAAATGGCAGGCAGAAGCTCAGTAATATTGACGGTTTTATTTTCAAAGAGCCCAAACAGATGTTGCGCCCGATGATTGGCGTAAAAAATCCCGCCGGCATCGTCAACCAGTAAAACGGCATCGGGCAGATCCGCCAAAATATTGATGAACGGTTCGTTCCCGTTGCTGATATTTTTGATTTTGATCAACTTTTCGAGCGAAGATTTCATATTTGAAAAAGGCGGTTTGCCGATTTTTGCTTTTCAATCTTAAACTAATATCGAATTTTGTAAAATACAAGTTATGCCTGAGTTAAACGCCAAACTTTTAATTGTTGACGACAAAGCGCAAATGCGCGAAGTCCTGCAAAAATTTTTGCTGGCGGAAGGTTATCGCGTCGAAATCGCCGAAAGCGCCGAAGAAGCGCTTCAAAAATTTCAAAAAAACAATTTCGATCTTATTTTATCAGACATTCGGATGCCTTTGATGGACGGCAACGAATTGCTCGAAGCGATCTTGAAAATCAAAAAGGACGCGGTTGTCATTTTGATGACGGCGTTCGGTTCGATCGAAGCGGCGGTCGAAGCCATCAAACAGGGCGCGACCGATTATATTTCGAAGCCTTTCCAAATGGAAGAAGTTTTGCTGCGGATCAGCCGTGCTTTGAAGGAAAAAAAGCTTGAACAGCGGGTTGCCGATCTGGAAGAAAAACTTTCGCAAAAAGGCGCGCTCGAACGGATTGTCGGGAGCAGTCAGCCGATTAAAAAATTGCGGCAGATCATCGAGCGCATTGCGCCCCTCAGCGAAACGGTTTTGATCAAGGGCGAAACCGGCACGGGCAAGGAGCTTGTCGCCCGCGCGCTGCACGAAACAAGCCCGCGAAAAACCAAACCCTTTCTTGCTCTGGATTGTTCTTCGATTCCCGAAACCCTGATCGAATCGGAGCTTTTCGGTCATGAAAAAGGCTCGTTTACGGGCGCAACCGAAACGCGCAAGGGTTTGTTTGAAACCGCCGGAGACGGCACGCTTTTTCTGGACGAGATCGAAAGTCTGAGTCTTACGGTGCAGGCAAAATTGCTGCGGGTTTTGCAGGAACGCTCGTTTCGGCGGGTCGGCGGGCGAAAAGATCTGACATTTTCGGCGCGGATCGTTTCGGCGACCAATCAGGATTTGGAAAAATTGATTGACGATGGTGCGTTCCGGCGCGATCTGTATTACCGTTTTGCAGTCATCCCGATCAATGTTCCGGCGCTTCGCGAACACCGCGAAGACATTCCCGAACTCGTTAATTTTCTATTTAAGAATCGTGCTGCCCAACCGCCGAAATTTGCAAATGACGCGATGCAAACTTTGATAAATCACGATTGGCAGGGCAATGTCCGCGAACTCGAAAACGTGATTTCCTACATTTCCGCGCTCGGCGGCGATTTTGTGACGGCGGAAGATTTGCCGATCTTCGGCGCGAAAATAAAAACGCCGCGGCGCGCTGATTCTGAAAATATACCGCTTGCCGAGCTTGAAAAAAAACATATTTTGGAAGTTTTTGACGCGACCAGCCGCAACCGTGTCCAAACCGCCAAACTTCTCGGCATTGACCGCCGCACACTCTATAATAAATTGCGCCAGTTCGGAATTGAAGAAAATTGACGTTTGGGAAAAAAATTCCCAACAATCAATTGCAAAACTTTCCCAACCGCAAAAAAATCACCTCGAATAAATCTCGGAACAGAATCTGATCGATAGCCTTAATTCAAAGTATTGCTGTATTTAACAGAACTTTTTACCTTTTTGAACAGTTTTGGCACGATTGTTGAAGTGTCCTCAAAATATATTTCTAAATTTTAAGTTAGAAAATCATCCGAAAAATATAAAAATTTTCAAAAAGTGAGGACTCGGTCAATGAGCGTTTGTTTACGGTTAACTTTAGCGATTCTATTTTTAATTTTAACGATTTCAATTGTTTTCGCCCAGGACGGCAAAACGGTTCCGGTTTCGATTGCCCAGTTGGCAACGGCGGAAAAGACCGTCGGCGACGATAAAAAAACCGAAACGGTCGAAATCAAAGACCCGCTTTTGAATCTTTTGATCAAAAAAGGTTTGATCAACGAGACGGAAGGGAAATCGATCACAGGCGGCAATTCCGCCGCCGAACAACGCGACCGGCTGGCAAATCTATTGTTGGCAAAGGGTTTGATCACGACGACCGAGTTTGACGCGATTCGCGTCCTTCCGCCGTCAACGGTTTCAACCGCCGTCAAATCAAATCCGACCGATTTGCCGAACACGACGGTCAGTTCAAATCCGAATCCGCCACAAACGACGGCGGTTCCGGTTATCCCGGCAATTGCGCCGATTCGGGTTTTACAGCTCGAAGGCACGAAACGCGACGGTTTGATCCCGGACATCAAACTCGGTTCGGGCGCGAAGATCAAGCTTTACGGTTTTTTTAAAACGAGTGCGGTCTGGGATTCGTCAAATCCGTCGGGGACGGATTTTCCGCTGCCGGGTTTTCTGGCGGATTCGGGACCGAACGGCTCGCCCGAATTCCACTTAAAGGCGCGGGCATTTCGCTTCGGAGCAAACTTTGAATGGCTCGATGTCGCGCCGAAAACGACTTTGACGGGAAAATTTGAATTGGATTTCGAGGGCGATTTTACGCGCACCGTCAACCGCAATATTTCTTCGATCCGTTCGAGCCAGCCTTCGATCCGTCTGGCTTGGGTGCGGCTTGACCGCAATTTTGACGATCGAAAGAGCGGTTTTGTTTTGTTTGGACAAGATTGGACACCGTTCGGTTCTTCGACGGTTCCGAACACGATCGAAACGACGGCGTTTCATCTTGCCTACGGGAATATTTACGAACGCGCGCCGCAGGTTCGCGCCGGAATCAATTTTCTTTTGAGCAAAAAGCGAAATCTGCGTTTCCAGCCAGAATTTGCGCTCGTTCTGCCGATGTTTGGAAATACGCCGTCCGATACGGGCAATCAACTCGGGTTCGGCGAACGGCAGGGCGCCGATTCGAATCGTCCCGAACTTCAAGGACGTTTCGTTCTCCAATTTCAACTCGATAAGGCGGCGGGCGTGGCGCCTGCCCAATTGATCGCGAGCTGGACCTACGGAATGCGGAGGGCGATCGTCACCCGCGCAAATGTTCCGGCGGCTTTTTTGGCGGCATTTCCGAACGGCGCGGAAGTCGAATCAAACCGTTACGGCTATACGGCGGAGTTTCAACTGCCGACGCGTTGGTTTACCCTGATCGGCAAGTTTTACAACGGCGCCGATTTGCGGGCATATTTTGGCGGTCAGCTATTTTCAACCTATAATGACACAGCGGGTTTAACGGGTACGGTCACGGCGACCTCGATCGACGGTTCATCAACCGTCATGTTCGGTTTATTGAACGGTCAGCCGGTCGTCGCCGCTCAGAATGCGGTGCGCGGTTACGGTGGCTTTATCAATCTCGGAATTCCGCTGTCGCGAATTTTCAACGCCGATCCGAAAGGTCGGATGGCGGGTTGGACGGCTTACCTGCATTACGGTTTGGATGGCGCTTATGCGCGCGATGCACGGCGTTTGGGCGCGGTTCGCGGACGCGGCGATGTGGTTTTTGCGAGTCTTCAGTATAAATTAAACTCGTTCATTACGTTTGCCTACGAACAATCGCTGTTCAGAACGCGGGCGGTCAACAATTCCGGCGCACTGCCGCTATTTCGCGGAATCCCTTCACGCGAAACGCATAACATTCGATCAGAATTTGCGACGATATTTAATTTCTAAAGGCAATTCGCGCAATTTGTTGAGATGATTTTTTGAGTTGGCAAACCAGAAAATCATCTCACGGCAACATAAAAGTTTCATTCAACTATTTTGAGGAGAAAAATTTAATGTCAACAACGGCACAGGATTTGGGATCATTTTACAACGACGAGATTTCACAAAGTAAAATCTGGCAAGTCATCGGCGCGTCGGCAGTCGGCACGATGATCGAATGGTACGATTTTTATATTTTCGGCAGTTTGGCGGGAGTCATTTCGCCGTTATTTTACCCGCCGGGAAACGATACCTTCGCGTATATCGCCTATCTCGCGACATTTGCCGTCGGTTTTGTCGTGCGTCCCTTCGGTGCGTTATTTTTCGGGCGGATCGGTGATTTGGTCGGGCGAAAATATGCTTTTCTGGTAACGCTTTTAATTATGGGCGGCGCGACCGCCGTGATCGGTTTTCTTCCGACTTACGCGCAAATCGGGATGGCAGCACCGATCATTTTGCTTTTGATTCGCGTTTTGCAAGGTCTCGCGCTCGGCGGCGAATACGGCGGCGCGGCGGTCTATGTTGCCGAACACGTTCCCGACAACCGGCGCGGTTTTTACACATCGTTTATCCAGATTACGGCAACGCTCGGGCTTTTCGTTTCGCTGGCGGTTATTCTTGTCGTCCAGAATATGATGAGTCCCGATCAATTTGCCGGAAAAGCCGAAGGCATCGCCGGTTGGCGGATACCGTTTTTGATCTCGATCTTTCTTGTCGGAATTTCCCTCTATATTCGCTTGAGAATGAAGGAATCGCCGATTTTCCAACATGTTAAATCGACCGGAATGACTTCGGCAAATCCGCTGGTTGAAGCATTTACGAAATGGGATAACTTAAAACGCGTCTTAATTTCGTTATTTGGCGCAACCGCCGGACAAGGCGTGGTTTGGTACACGGGACAATTTTACGCACTGTTCTTTTTGCAATCCATTTTGAACGTTGACGCGACCTCGTCAAACTATATCATCGCCATCGCGCTTTTGATCGGAATGCCGTTCTTTGTCCTTTTCGGATGGCTTTCAGACCGCATCGGACGAAAATGGATCATTATGGCAGGTTTGCTGTTAGCCGTAATTACCTGGATTCCGATCTACAAAGCGATGCAGTCAGCCGCCGGATCGAACGTCACGACGGCGGCTTCGGAAGCCAATAAAGTGACCGGCGCGATCAAGTTGATTCCGAAATCCGTGGACGCCAGCGGTGCTCAAATCGACGCCCCAAAAGTAATCAAGTATACGAATTTTAACGAATTTCTCGGAAATCCCGCCGCCTGGCAATTGATCTTTCTGGTTTTCATACAGGTTATTTGGGTGACGATGGTTTACGGACCGATTGCCGCCTATTTGGTCGAGGCGTTTCCGGCAAAGATACGTTATACGGCGCTATCATTGCCGTATCATATCGGCAACGGGGTGTTCGGCGGGCTGCTGCCGCTGATCGGTCTGTCGATCATCGCCAAAACCGGAAATATTTACGCGGGTCTTTATTATCCGATGATCGTCGCCGCGATCACCTTTGTGGTCGGCTCGATCTTCCTGCGCGAAACACACGGGCACCGCATCTGGGAAGAAGTCAAAGTTGAATCCGACGAGCTCGAAGCGACGGAAAAGGCGGGCGAAGAAGCCGATGATATGATTCCCTAGCCCAACTGATAACTACGCGGGATAAGTTTGATTAACCGGACTTGTCCCGCGCCGATTTCTTAATCGATTTTACTTTTTAACAAAATTTGCCCTGATAAACGTTTTATAAATATTATGACGCAAGCTGCGATTGAAAAGTTATCAAACGAAAAAACGGAATATCCCGCGCCGGAAATTGTTGCTAAAAATGCATTTTTGCAGGACGCGAAAGCCGAATACGCGCGCTGGCAACAAGATCCTGACGGCTTTTGGGCAGCCGAAGCCGAGAAATTTGTGTGGCTCGAAAAATGGCAGACGGTTTCAAAATTTGACGGCTGTAATCACGAATGGTTTATCGGCGGCAAGACGAACATCACGCTCAACGCGCTTGACCGGCACGTCAACTCCGACCGCCGGAATGTCGCGGCGTTTATCTGGCTCGGCGAAGACGGAACGGAAAAGATCGTCACTTACGATCAATTGCTGCGGATGGTCAACCGGTTTGCGAACGGGCTCAAATCGCTCGGCGTCCGAAAGGGCGACCGGGTCGTGATCTATATGCCGCTGACGATCGAGGGCGTCGTTTCGATGCTCGCCTGCGCCCGGATCGGCGCGATTCATTCGGTCGTTTACGCCGGTCTCGGGCACGCTTCGCTGCGTGACCGGATCGAAGACGCGCAGGCGAAAGTCGTTATTACGGGCGATGTCGGTTTTCGCCGCGGCAAAGCCGTCCCGCTCAAAACGATCACCGACGAAGCCGTCGCCGATCTCGAATTTGTCGAAAAGATCGTCGTTTTTTCGCGCCGTTTGCCAAAGATCGAATTTGTCAGCTCGCGCGAGATCGATTTTGACGATCTTTTGGATTTTCCCGATAAATGCGAAGCCGAACCGATGGATTCGGAAGATACTCTGTTCATTCTTTACACCTCGGGGACGACCGGCAAACCAAAAGGCGTCGTGCATGTTCACGGCGGTTTTATGGTCGGCACGGTCTATCATCTCGAAACGTTTTTCGATGTCAATAAATCCGATGTTTTCTGGTGTACGTCCGACATCGGCTGGATCGTCGGGCATTCGTATATCGTTTACGCGCCGCTTTGCGCGGGCGTCACGACGGTTTTCCGCGAAGGCGCAATCGATTTTCCGCACCAGGGCGTTGCCTGGGAAATCGTCGAAAAATACGGTGTTTCAAAAATGTTCACGGCGCCGACCGCGCTCAGGTTTTTTATGCGTTTCGGGGCGGAACTTCCGGCGAAATACGATCTGACTTCGCTCCGCCAGATTTCCTGCGCGGGCGAACCCTTGAATCCCGAAGCCTGGGATTGGTCGCAGAAAAATCTCTGCGGCGACGGGCGTTGGGGTTTTGTCGTTGATAATTGGTGGCAGACCGAACTCGGCGGACCGACGATCGCGACGCCGCCGACGATGGCGATGCGCAGCGGAAAGGCGGGAATCGCGCTTGCCGGAGTAGAAGCAAGCGTCGTCGATGCGGAAGGGAACGAGGTTGAACCAAACGTCGGGGGGCGTTTGATTCTGCGGCGTCCCTTCCCGCATATGATGCGAACCGTCTGGAACGACGCGCCGCGTTATGAACGAATGTGGAAGCAGCTCGAAGGTTGTTATGTTTCGGGCGATGTCGCCGTGATGGACGAAGACGGCTACATTCAAGTTCTCGGGCGTGCCGACGATGTTTTGAATGTTGCCGGACACCGGATCGGGACGGCTGATGTCGAATCGGCGCTCGTTTCGCATCCGGCGGTCGCCGAAGCCGCCGTGATCGGCGTTCCCGACGAAATCAAGGGCGAATCGATCATCGGTTTTGTCCAGCTTCGGCAGGGACACGAAAAAAGCGAGAGCCTTTCGGCGAGTCTGGTCGAGCACGTTCGCCGCGAACTCGGACCGATCGCGACGCCTTCGAAAATAAATATCGTCGCCGGTTTGCCGAAAACCCGTTCGGGGAAAATCATGCGGCGGTATTTAAAGGCTTTGGAATTAGGGACGGACGCCGGTGATCTATCGACTTTGGAAGAATGAAACTTTTTTGATTGATTTAGCCAAAAAGCGTCTGAAATGTTATATTTGCCTTTAAGGATAATAAATTTTCGATGGCTCAAAACGACGGGAAAAACCAATCTGCGAAAAAAACGGGCTTTGTCGGGCAAAACGCGAATTTAGCTTTTTTGACATTAAAAAAATATTCGAATGACCGTTCAAAAATTGCGCTGGTTTGGGAAAGCGTTTCCGGCAGATGCGAAAAATTTTCATTTTTTGAACTTGAACGATTTTCAAACCGTCTTGCCAACGTTTTCCGGAATTTTGGAATCGGCTACGGCGACCGGGTTTTTACTTTGATGAATCGCACGCCCGAGCTCTACGCGGCAATTCCGGCGGTTTTGAAGATCGGGGCAAGCATCGGGGTTTTGTTCGCGGATTTCGGTGCGGAAGCGATCCGCCAAAGATTGGACGATGCCGGTGCGCGGCTGATCATTACCGATACGGCGAATGTCGGGAAGCTCGAAGAGATCTTTGATAAGTT
>CADEFG010000099.1 GCA_902826505.1 uncultured Acidobacteriota bacterium | reverse complement strand
TAATAAAAAGATAATTTTTTTCATAAATGCTCCTCTAATTTTAACTGCGGATTCTCACGGGATAATTCAGCTGACAACCAAACCGAAAGTTGCCGGTCGCGCCATACCTGTTTGATTGACACAGATTTTCTCTCCGTAAACCGAATCTTTACGGAATATACGCGGATTTTATCGAATCGGTTAGAAAAAATCTGTGAGCGGTTAAAAGGCGGGTTAAGCGGTCAGAAATTTTTTAATTTATCGAGCAATAACATTTAATATTTAGCCGCGCTTTTTATCCGGTCGGATTTTATTCGCGGTCGTATTGATTTTGACCTGCGAATCAGCCGGCTTAAAAGTTTGTTCGGCTTTCGAGTCGGTCAAGGTTTTGTTGTTTGCCAGTAGTTTTGATTCTTCCAGAATTTTCTGCGCCGCTCGGGCGGCTTTGCTCAATCTCTTTTTTGCTTGTGCCATATTGTTTTTCCTCTTTTATAAATTTATCAATTTTTCTCGATCCAGCCGCCGCCGACAACTTCTTCGCCATCGTCGAAAATCGTTGCTTATTCAGACCTAACCGCAATTATTTTTTTGAATTCTCTTTGACGATAATTTCACCATTCGGCATTTCGTAAATGATTTTACCGTGGCGTGAATAAATGTTAGGCAAACCAAGACGATGATTTTCTGCCTGCGCTTCGCGAACCGCGCGATTGCCGATGCGCTGAAATTCCAAGGCTTTTTCATATGTTTCGGTTTTTAATCTTACTTTTTGTTTCATCTCAAAATTTCCCGAACAAGGTTTCATCAATCACAACGATTTTATCTTTTTCGCCGGTGGCAATCAGTTGAAAATTATCTTCCATATTGTAATACAAAAACCACTCATCGGCTAAATTTCTATAAATATTCCAAAAGTTTTGCTTGCCGCGCACGAAACGCCTTCGCACATCTTCTTCAGGGACGAAATGTCCGCCTTTCTCGACTCTTTCGGCAATTCGCTCGATCAAGATTTCCGGCGAGTCGGCAAACAAAAAAACGATTCTGACTTGATAATTTTCGGCTTGCAGATTTTTAATGAATTTCTGCAAATAATGTCCCGAAAGTGTGCTTTCGATCAGCAAAGATTTGTCATTTTCAACAGCTTCATTCAACTTCCGAAAAAACAATTTTCCGGCGCTGATTTTCTTCGCCGCCGGATTTCCGCCGAAAGACTTTTCGCAAATTCGTCGGCGTTTAGGAATTCATAAGCATATTCGCGCAAAAAAACGCGGGCGAAAGTTGTCTTTCCGACACCGTTTGCGCCCGCAATGATAACGATTTCCTTTTCCATCAATCAATTTTTCTCGATCCAGCCGCCGCCGACAACTTCTTCGCCGTCGTAGAAAATCGTCGCCTGTCCGGGTGTGATCGCCCGCTGCGGTGTGTCGAAAACGATTCGTGCGCGATTTTCGGGCAAAACGTAGATCGTTGCGACGGCAGGTTCGTGACGATAACGCACTTTGACTTCGGCGCGAACCGGCTCTGACGGTTCGTCAAAAGCGACCCAATTAACGCCTTTTGCCGTAAATTCCAGACAATCGAGTTCTTCTTTTTCGCCCGCGATGATCTGATTTTTAGCGCGTTCGATCTGGACGACGTAAAGCGGTTTTTCGTGCGCGATGCCAAGCCCGCGCCGTTGACCGATCGTGTAGCGGTGAATTCCTTGATGTTCGCCGATCTTTTCGCCTTTCGCGTTAACGATCTCGCCGCCTGTCGGAAGCTCGTCCAAACGGTTTTCGTGTTCCAGATAACGGTCGATAAAACCCGAATAATTGCCGTCCGGAACGAAACAGATTTCCTGCGATTCCTGTTTTTCGGCGGTGTAGAGATTCGCTTCGCGGGCAATGTCGCGCACCTCGGATTTGAGCATTTCTCCCAAAGGAAAAAAGGAACGCGAAAGCTGATCCTGATTTAATTCCCACAAGAAATAGCTCTGGTCTTTCCAGTGATTGCGCCCGCGAAAAAGCCGATACCGATTGGCTTTTTCATCATATTCGACCCGTGCATAATGCCCGGTCGCGACCTTGTCGCAGCCGAGACTGATCGCCATTTTATCTAAGGAAGCGAATTTCAGACGCGAATTGCACGCGACGCACGGAATTGGCGTTTCGCCCGACAGATAACTTTGGACGAACGGTTCGACGACATCGCGCTCGAAATCCTTTTCGAGATTCAAGACATAGAACGGAAAACCCAAACTTTCGGCGACACGTCGCGCCTCGTTAACATCGTCGACCGAACAACCCCGCGCCGGCATCGGATCGCCGATTTCGTCAACCGAAATGCCGCGCCGCTGATTCCATAGCTGCATCGTAAAACCGACGAGCTCGTGTCCCTGTTCCTTTAAAAGTGCCGCCGCGCTTGAGGAATCGACGCCGCCGCTCATTGCTACTGCTATTTTCATCTTTCTTATTAAATCAGTACAGCGAACTGTAGTGAGCACCTCGTTGCTCTAAAATCTCCAAATAGACAGTGATTGCTACCGCTCACTCTACTGATTTCACCCTTTCCAATGCTATTTTCGCCAAAGCGATTTATAATTATAGCAAACGTGCGAAAAATGTTAGAGAAACGATCAATATGAAAAGATGCCCGCAATGCAACAGCGTTTTTAACGACGCGCTCGTTTACTGCACAAACGACGGAACGGCTCTCCTGGACGAAACTTTTGTTTTGCCGTCGGAAAATTCGTCGCCCGACGACGAGGAAATCACCGTCATTCATCACGAACCGATCACGGTCGATATTGCGAATCAAACTAGGGCAACGCCGACCGAAACGATCAATTATCAAGTTCCGTCGCCGACCAATGTCGTGCCGGTCGTCGTCAAAAAACCGAAGAATACCGGGAAATATTTATTTTTTTTATTTATCGGTTTGCTGCTCGGCGGCGGTTTGGTCTTGGCGGCAGGGCTTTTCGGGATTTATTTATATCAAAACAGAACGGCGCCGACTTCGAACACGGCAAATCGAAACGCGCCGGTCAATTCCGCGCCAAACACAAAATCAACGCCCGCGCCAACGCCGCTCACGGCGAGCGCGAAACACGAAAAGCGCACCGAAGCGCCGGACGATGAATTTAACGGTCGCGTCATCACTTTGAACGCCTACGTGCGTTCGTCGGCAAACCGCAATTCAAAGGAAACAGACGTTTTGCCGGTTGGCGACCGTTTAGATATCGAGGAACGCGAAAACGAAAACAGCCCGTGGTATCGCGTCACTTGCGAACACGGCACGAGCGGTTGGATGCACGGCAATACGATTGAATATACGCGCTGAGCTTACGCCGTAAAATTGTCTTTGACGCCGGTTTTTTCCAGTAGCGCCCGAAATCTTTGGTCGCCGCGAAGCGCGTCAAACTGCGGATCGATCAGCAGAGTCGGCATCCGCACGGCGCGTTCCGCAAAACCTTTTTCGAGCCATTCAAAAACCTTGTCGTTTTCGCCCAAACCGAGATGAATTTTGGCGTGGTTGAGCGGGCAAATATAATTTTCTTTCGCGGCTTCGCCGAGGCGTTTGAGAATTTTACGGGCTTCCGCCTTTTGTTTCGCGTCGGCTAAAATGCGTGCCAGATCGGCAACGACAAACGGACGATTGCCGCTTGCGTCCGCGGCATTTTGCAAGGTTTTGATAGATTCCTCAAAACGTTTCTGCTGTCCGTAGGTGATGCCCAAAACCCAGTGCGCGGAAAAATGGTTCGGTTCGATCTCGATCGTCAAACGCGCCTGCTCTTCGGCGTTTTCATACTGCCGCGCTAAATAATAAAACCATGCGAGATTGGCGTTGATAACCGGCAGGAGCGGATCAATTTCGAGGCATTTTCGGGCATTTTCAAACATTCCGTCAAAATTGCCCTGCGTCGCCAGATTGATCGCGTAATACTGCCGCGCCGCGAGATAATTCGGATTGATCTTCAAAGCGGTTTCGTATTCATTTCTGGCTTCCGCCCAATTCCAGTCAAAGCCGCCCAAAGTCGCGCCGTAAGACGAATGCGTTTCGGCGATCGTATTGTCGAGTTCGACCGCTTTTTTGGCAAAGGTGTGTGCCTTTACGCCCGCAATATGCGGCGGCAGAACTTAGTAAAAACCCAAAAGCAAATGATAGTCAGCCAAACCCGAATAGGCGACGGCATAATCATCGTCGAGTTCGATCGCTTTTTGAAAATAACCGATCGCGCTTTTGAATCCGTCCGCGGTGCGCCGGTTCCAGAGCCGACCTTTCAGATAAAACTCATACGCTTCGGCGTTATCCGTATATCGCTTGCGCAAAACGGCGCGTTCATCGCCCAAAAGTTTGACCTTCAGCGCGTCAACGATCGCGAGCGCGATTTCTTCCTGAATCTCGAAAACGTCTTCCAGATTCCGGTCGTAACGCTCCGACCAGAGATGATAACCGTCGGCGACGCTGATCAGCTGAACATTGATCCGCAAACGGTTTCCGGCTTTGCGGACGCTGCCTTCGAGGACGGTGCTGACGTTGAGCGCCTGCCCGATCTGGCGCACGTCGGTTTCTCTGCCTTTGAACGAGAAAGCCGAAGTCCGCGCCGCGACGCGCAATTTGTCGAGCTTCATCAGCGCGTTGAGCAATTCCTCCGCCAGTCCGACGCAGAAATATTCGTTCTCGGCATCGGGGCTGACATTGACAAACGGCAAAATCGCGATCGAGGGAATTTGTCCGAAAGAATGTCTGCCCGAAATCAGATTTGCAAAAGACGGGCTGTGAACGAGAGTCGGCGAATTTGAAATAAAATCTTCCGTGACGAGATGCGAACCGTCCTCCAAACAAAAATTAAGGCTTTCGTCTTGGTAGGATTGCTGGCATATCGGACAATATTTCATAAGGTCTGAGATATTTATTATGGCATATTAAGTGTGTTAAAGTTAACTTTCTTAAAATAGTTCTTGTTTTCGATGATTTTCGGCAATCTGAATTTTCAAATATCTCTTAAAATCAATTGCGCGGAGTTTAAGAAAATTTTCTTAAACTCCGCGCAATTTTACGGTTTACCGGTAACACTATTTTTTGACGATCTTGGTTTCTTTCGGTAAGTTAATCTTAAAATCAGCGGTGTTTATCGTAATATTCTTTTGCAGATTGCCAAGCAAAATGCTTGTCCAATCGCCGCCCGTTTCGATAATCTTCGACTGCCGCTGCATGCCGTCACGGTCAACCCAAAGTTCGATTGATTTATAGGTTTTGGCAGTTTTCGGCGTCAGTTCAAGATGCCATGTCGCAATTGTTGCGCTCACTTTCGCTTCGCCGATATATCTTATGGTGTAATCTTTTTTAAGTTTTTCCTTTGATAAATTCAATAAAGGAAAAAACAAATCGGTCTGTGAATCGGCTGCATTTCCCGTGTAAGCGGTTTGCAGATCCGGCAGATAAAGCAGAAATTGATTTTTGACGATAATGAAATTCTCCGGCGCAGGTTTTATCGAATCCAATCTTATTAAATAATCATTTTTCAGCGACACGAATTTAACAGCGCTTTCTTTCGAATAAGTTCCGCCCAGTTGAACGGAAAATTTGTTTATTGTCAGATTCGCCTGAAGCGATTTCAAGGCTTTTTGATGAGTGTCCATGCGCCGCAGAATTTCAATTGTTTGAGGAAATACGGGAATAGACGAAAAGGCAAAAATAACAAGCAGCAGCGCGATTTTTTTCATGGTTTTTCACCTCAAAGGAAATTCTTATTTGAAAATTTTAATCTGAAATTTGAAATTCATTTCTTAAAACTCGCGGCGATGACATCGTCGCGGCGCGGAAAATGCAGCAGAAAGCCCAGAATTCCGAGCGCGAACCAGGCGAAGAAATACTGATACGAAAAGGCGAACGCGAGAACCATTCCGAGCAGCGAGATCGCTTCGCAAAAAGCACAGGCGAGAATCAAACCCGTCTGGACGTAAGCGATTTCCTGTTTGGCAATCGCCTGTTCATACGAACGCTTTTTCATGATGAACGAGAGCGCGAAATTCGTGATCGCCAAAAATGCAAAAACGATAATTATCACCGCGTTTTCGCCCAAGATCGGTTTTGAAAGATCAAACCGGTAAACATCGGGTTTTGCGACAAAAATAACGCCCAGAAACGTAATCTGCGAAACGAGCAGCGCGAGCCAGATGATTGCCAGTGTTTTGTAACTTTGTTCGATATTTTTACTCATAATTTCTTGGTTTTAAAGATTTTATCAATCGCAAATCGCAAATCTAAAATCGCAAATTAAGTGGTTGCCTCAAGTTCTTCTTCCAAAAGCTGACGTTCGTAAAGATCGGCGTATTCGCCGCCGAATTTTAAGAGTTCGTCGTGCGTTCCGCGTTCGATGATTTGCCCGTCCGAAAGAACGCAGATCAGATCGGCATCGCGGATCGTCGAAATGCGGTGCGAAACGATCAAGGTCGTGCGGTCGCTGCGAACATCGCGCAGACCGTGCAGAATTTTTTCTTCGGTGTAGGTATCGACCGCCGATAAGCTGTCGTCGAGAATCAAAATTCGCGGCTCGCGCATGACGGCGCGGGCAATTGCGGTGCGCTGTTTTTGACCGCCCGAAAGCGTGATGCCGCGTTCGCCGACGCGCTGCTCGTATTTATACTCGAAATCTTCGATGTCGTCGGCTAAACCGGCGATTTCCGCTGCTTTTTCGATTGTCATTTGTCCGTTGCCGTTTTGACTCGGGTCTTGGGACTTGGAACTCGGGACGCCGAAAGCAATGTTTTCGGCGATGCTGTCGGAGAAAAGAAAGGTTTCCTGCGGGACGAAACCGATCGCTTGGCGAAGCTGTTCGAGCCGGTAATGGCGGATCGGAATGCCGTCGATCAAAACCGTTCCTTCGGGCGCTTCCAAAAGTCGCGGAACGAGCGTCACGAGCGTTGATTTTCCGCTGCCGGTTTTGCCGACGAACGCGACGGTCGTGCCTTGTTCGATCGTCAGGTCGATGTCTTTTAAGACCGGTTTTCCGTTATAGGCAAACGTCAGGTCTTTGAACTCGATCTTGCCGTTGATCGACGGCTGCTGTTTGGCTTCGGCGTCGTCTTTGATCGTCGGGACGGTTTCTAAGATCGCGTTAAATCGTTTCAAACTCGCCGTTCCGCGCTGGTAAAGATTGACGACGTAGCCGAGCGCGATAAGATACCAGATCATTCTTTGCAGATAAAGAATAAACGCCGTGAAATTGCCCGCCGTAATTTCGCCGCGCACCGCCATCGGCACCCCGACCGCGACGATGATCACAAAACCCAAACCAATAAAAAAGAACAGCAGCGGGCGCATCGCCGCGGCAAATTTTACGAGCCGCAAGTTTTGCGCGGCGTATTCGCGGTTGAGTTCCTGAAATTTTTCGACTTCCGCCGCTTCCTGCGCGTAAGCGCGGACGACGCGGACACCCGACAGATTTTCCTGCGCGCGCGCCGTGATGCCCGAAAAATATTCCTGAATCTTTTCGAACCGCACGTGAATCTGTTCGCCGAGATATTTGACCGTGAGCGACACGAGCGGCATCGGGATCAGCATCAGAAGCGTCAGTTTGACGCTCACGTTGAGCATGATCGGTAAAACGATGACGAGCGCGAAAATCGCCTGAAACGAATATAAAATCATCGGTCCGACGATTTGCCGCACGGCGCCGAGATCGTTGGTCGCCCGCGCCATCAGATCGCCGACACGGTTGTTGTAGAAAAAATCGAGCGGCTGATCAATGAGCGCTTTGTAAAAATCGCGGCGCATATCGTATTCGATGTGGCGCGACGCGTTGATCAGAAGCCGCCGCTGCCAAAACAGAAAAACCGCGCTGATAAGGCTCACTCCGAGGATCAAAAAGACGTGTGTGCTGATTTTTTGGACGGTTAAAGATTCGTTGTAAAGACTGATTTTGATATCGTCGATCGCGCCGCCGATCAGATACGGAACGTAAAGTCCGAACAGCATGCCGAAGAAAATAAACACGATGCCGAAAATGACATTCCATTTATAAGGCTTGAAATAACGCGCAAATTTTCTGATTTCTTCCATTTTTCTAGTCAAGAGTCGAGAGTCGAGAGTCAAGAGTCGGATCAAAGTTTCTCTCGACTCCCGACTCTTAACTCTCGACTAATTAAACCTTCGTGTAAGTTGAAAGCGCCGTCGCGATTAACTTACCCGCTTCGTTTTCGACTTCCGCCGAAACGAACAAAAGACGTTTTCCCGCCCGCGTAATTTTTGCCGTGCAGACGATTGCGCCGTCGGTGTGCGGTCGCAGATATTGAATCGTCAGATCGACCGTCGAAGCCATTTCGCCTTCGGCGAGATTTCCAAGGATCGCAAAAGCCGTCGCCGTATCAATAAGCGAGGCGGTGGCGCCGCCGTGCAGAAGTCCGTAAGGCTGGCGCAGTTCGTCGCGCATATCGAGCTTGATTTTGGCTTTGCCGATTTCGAGCTCGACGAGCTCCATCCCGATCAATTGGACAAACGGAACTTTGCCGAACGAATTAAAGATCTTTTCTTTTAACGATTCGTCAAACTCTTTGGTTTTTGTAATTTCACTCATTTTCTAAAAAAAAGTTATCGCTTTCAATTCTCATTATTCCGCAAAATTTTGCGGAATTCATCAACCGGAACCTTTTTAAAATCGGTCGGAACGGCAAACAAATTTTCGTCCGTTTGCAGCTTCAGATTTTTCAATTCGACCGAATAGGTCAGGATTTTTTGTTCGCCGCTCGTGCTGTAAAATTCCTGTCTGACCGGTAAACCGAGCTTTTCGTCGATAAAGATCAGTATTTCCGATTGCCCGTTGGCGCCCAGCCGGACGCGGTATTTGGTCAGATTTTCCGCCGTTTCGAGTTTTTCAAAATTCGCGTCGGTTTTTTGATTGAGCCATTCGGTCGTTAAAAATGCAGCCCAATCGTCGCCCGCGTTTGTTTGCCCCGCTTCGGTTTCCGCGTAAATTTTCTTTTCCGGCAAGATCAGATAATTTTTGTCGGTCTGCAAAGCTGTCAATTGATCTTTCGTGCCGAACTTAAAGTCATAACGGCGATTGGCGGCGTTTCGCGCCACAAATGTTTTGCGCTCGGTTTCGTTTGCCGTGACGACGATCTCCGCTTGAAATTGTTCGGGCTCTTTGGAAGCGAATGGAATTTCGCTTTTCAGATCTTCGGCGACCGCCGGTGTTTTGTTCGAGGTTTCGCCCGCGCCGGTTTGCCAAAAACGGCAAGCCGAAAAAAGCAAAAAAATTAGCACAAAGGGAACGAAAAATTTGGTAAGATTAGACGAAAACATTACTGATGCGCGTAATTTTATCATATTGAACTAAAAACAATTGAATCAGTAGGTTATTTCACGATGAATTTGATTTTCTGGCAAACGATTTATGTTCTTGGCGGCATTATTATTTTGCCGTTTGCGCCTTTTTTGTATCTGCAAGGCTACTATACGCGCTGCAAGATCGGACGGCTTCCCGATGCGGGCGGCGAAACCATCGGAAAATTCGGCACCGGGGAAACGAGCGTCAAACTTCTCGTGCTCGGCGAATCGACCGCCGCCGGAATGGGCGCGCGAACGCACGAAACCGCGCTCGCGGGACAATTTGCGCGGTTTCTGGGCGAGAAGATCGGTCAACCGGTCGAATGGCACGTCGTCGGCAGAAGCGGCATCACGGTCAGGGAAACGATCCGCGAACTCGTCCCGAAAATCCCCGACGAAAAATTTGATTATGTGATGCTCGCGCTCTGCGGAAACGAGGTTTTGAAGCTCCGCAGCCCGCGCACCTTCCGGCGCGATATGAAAGAACTTCTCGGGCTTTTACAGGAAAAATACGGAAACGCGACCTTTTTTCTGACCAACGCGCCCGCCGTTCGATTGTCGCCCGTGCTGCCCGAACCGATAAAATTTATTCTCGGGCATTTGTCGGCTCTGCACGACGCGAACGCGCGGGAATTTACGGCAGAAATGCCGAAGGTTTTTTATTTTCACCAGCCGTCGAGCGTGCCCGACGATTTTTTCGCGGACGGACTTCACCCGTCGGAAAAAGGCTACACGGCTTGGTCAAAAAGTATGATCGAGTTTTTCACCGAAAAATATCAATGGCAGGTCGAAGCAGAAAGTGAAAAGTAAAAAGGCAAAAAAACATCTTTCCCAAAATGAAAACTCCCGAAAACTCCCAAACCGAACTGCAAAACCTGCTTGACGCGCATCACGAATGGCTTTTGATTGATTCGTCGGGCAGAAGTTTCGCGCTCGAAAACACGGAAATCGACATCGGTTTTGAGCGGCGCAAACTGCTTTTCGGATTTCTTGACGATAAAGGTTTTCAAACCTGGCGCGTCGTTGAATTTAAAACAAAAAACAAAGAAATTTTGCTCGAATTATCGCGCAATTTTGAAAAGGAGCGAGCAAAGATCAGGCTCGTCCCGCGCGTTTTGGCAAAAGAACTGAGCGATTCGGTCGAGCTCGCGAGAGCGGAAAAAGCCAATCAGATCGCGGCGATCATCAAGGAAAATTCTCCGCCAACAAAACTCGTCCGCGTCGAACTCAACAAAGAAAACGGACGTTTCGCGCAGATTATTTTTGAAAACGGGCGCGGGCGTCAAACCGCCGTTTTAACCGATGTGAGCGAAACGCTGACGCCCGAAATTCTTTTATCGGCGGCGATCTTATGGCTCGTCAGGCTCGAAAACCGCAAGCGAAATCCGGTTGAAACAATTTGGATTTTAAGCGAAAAAAAACAGGCGAAAAAATTGCAGAAGCTTCACGCGCTTTTGAAAGAAAGCTGGAAATCGAAGATCTTTATTAAAGAAATTACCCGCGAAGCCGCCAAGCTGCCAAGCGCCGAAACTATCAAAGATTTGCCGGGTTTGCAAATCGCCGATTTGTGGCGCGGCGCAAAAGCGCGGGAAATTAAACTTGCCGAAAACTTTTATTCAAGCGCGGCGCGGAAAATCAGCGAATTTGCGCCCGGGGAAATCGATGTGATTTTTAATAAAAACGGCGAAACTTTGCGTTTCAACGGTTTGCCGTTC
>CADEFG010000098.1:4459-11010 GCA_902826505.1 uncultured Acidobacteriota bacterium | reverse complement strand
TTTAACGTGGTCGCAAGTCGCATTAACTCACCACGAAAGTTAAATTAGATTCTGCGATTTTGCAAGGAAACTGTCAAGCAAGAATCAATCTATTTCGCGACGTTGCCGAGCGTTTCGTCAAGCCAATTGTTGACGGTCGGGACAAAGAATTCGACGGTCGGAATATGCCCGCCGTCGTAAAGAACGATTTTCTTCGGTTCGCGCAGGAGTTTAAAAAGCGGTTTCGCGTCCGTATTCAATGGAAACGTTTCGTCGTAGCGACCGTTAATCACGAGCTTTTGCGTTTTGATCTGCGACGCGAACTTGATCGGCGAAGTTTCAGAAATGCGCGTGCGGAAATCTTTCTCGAGACCGGCGCTTTCAAAAACCAAAGTTTTATAACGCGTTTCGATCGCCGTCAAAATCAAACCGACATTCGCGCCGTTCGAGATTCCCAGGAAACCGATCTTTTCCTTGTTCAGATCGTCGCGCGTTTCGAGATAATCGACGCCGCGCCGCAGATCGGTGATCCAGTTGACCATCTGTTTGCGGAATTCGACGGTCGAATTGTCGGGCAGAGCGTAACCCGTCGGAAACTGCCGCTGGACATAGCCTTTCAAAACGACGGCAAAAACCGCTCTGCCGGATTTAATAAAAGGCGCGGCAAACATCTCGACCGAATCGGGCAGGCTGCGCAGTCCGCGGACGACGTCGCCCGGCGGAACATAATGCAAAACCTGAAGCGGTCGCGGATAATTTTTCGGCAGATAAAGATAAGCGATCGCCTGTTCGCCGCCTTCGCCCGTAAAAGTAATCTTTTCGCGCTGCCAGGCGTCGGTTTCCGCCGTTTCGACAATTTTCGCGTTGAGCGGCTTTTTGTCGTATTCGTAATGCGAGAGCCAGGTTTTAAAGTCCGCGTCCGACGAAGGTTTGTAGTCGGGCGTTTCGGCGGGCGGAATTTTTTCCGCGCCTTGATCCAGGGCTTGATTGGTGTTCAAAACGCACCTGAAACCGATCCGGTTTTCCGAATATAAACCCGGATATTCGCCGTGATCGCCGAACGAATAAGCCAGATCGTTCCATGCCCCGCCGCTCGTGATAAATCCTTCCGAACTTTCGTTCAAATTCCATTCGGAAACATTTCCCGCCATATTAAACGCGCCGAACGGGCTCATTCCAAACTCGTTCGCGCTGACCGGAACCGTGCCGACGCCGCGAAAATTGGCGCGGTTGTCGGTCGTTTCGCCCTGCCGGATAAATCCCCACGGCATCGCGTTATAACGCGGGTCAAACATTCCGTCGCGTGCCGCTTTTTCCCATTGAAAGATCGTCGGCAGCGACTTTCCGCGAAATTCGGCGTAAGCCGCCGCTTCGTACCACGTAATGTCGGTGACCGGAAAATCATCTTTGCCGTCGGGAAACGTTTGATTCGTCCACGAACGCGGCGCGGGCAAACCGGTTTTGTCTTTAAAAAGCTGCAGGGCTTCTTCGAGCGGAACCGGTTTTCCGTCGCGCGTGATCGGAACTTTCCAAAATTCTTTTTTCCAGTAGCCGCCCGAGGTCACGAATTCCTTAAATTCGGCGTTTGAAACCTCGTATTTATCAATAAAATAATCGTCGAGATGAACTTTTTTTTCGGTCGAGCGCGACCAGTTGACGAGCGCGTATTCGCCCGCTGCGACAAACGCCATTTTCGGCGGCAGTTTATCTTTTGCGATCAGCTTCGTTTCCGTTTTTAAGGGCGGCGTTTCGATAAACGAGCCGCCGATGCGCGGGATCGTGCCGGAAATCGTTCGTTCGACGGGCGCGAAACCGTCTTTTTCAATTTGCAAAATATAATTTCCGCGCGCGATCCGCAGTTCGTTGAGCGGAGTTTCGCCGACCAACTGGCGGGCGGGAAATTTCCCGTCTTTGTCGGGTTGAAATCTCTGCAAATAAACTTTTGCACCGTCGGGCACGGAATTGACCGACAGCGAATGGGAGATGGCCGGCAGTAATTTCGCGAGCGTTTCATCGTTCGGCAACACGGCGGCAATATCCGTTGCCAGATCGTAAGCCTCGAAATTCTTTTCCGCTTTGGCTAATTCCTCGACCTTTTTCAGATTCTCACGCGCTGATTCGAGCCGGTAATTTTTCCACCAGAAAAACCCGCCGCTGCCCAACACGGCGATCACCAGCGCGTAAAAAGCGAATCTTTTCCAATTTTGACGGGCAGCGATTTTTTGCGTTGGCGCGGCGGTCGGATAAACGGCGATCGTCGGATGTTCGGAAAGAAATTGCGTCAGCGTTTCGTGAATTTCCTTGTCGGCTGGATTGGTCGTCGCGTGAATCTGCAATTGTTCGGCAAATTCCATTTCCTGTTTCAAATGACGCAGATCGGCAATCATTTCCGGCGCGGTTTGATAACGCCCGGCAGGTTCTTTTTGTAAGGCTTTTCCGAGAATATTTTGCAGCTCGTCGGGAATTTCCGTTTGTTTTTCAGGCTGTTTGTAAAGGATCGCGGCGAGTTTTTCGACCGAGTTTTCGCCCGCGAAAGGCGTTTTGCCGAAAAGCATTTCATACAGGACAACGCCCAAACTCCAAAGATCGCTGCGCGTATCGATCTCGAGCCCGCGAATCTGTTCGGGCGACATATATGAAACCGTTCCCATGATCATTCCGGGCTGGCTGAGGATCGTTTTGAGGCTCGAATCGTTTTCCGCCGAATCAAAAACGAGCCGTTTCGCCAATCCGAAATCGAGAACTTTGATCTGGTTATTGGCGGAAACGATGATGTTGGCGGGTTTGATGTCGCGATGAACGATATTTCGCAAATGCGCTTCCGCGAGCGCATCGGCAACCTGAATCGCAATGTTCAATGCGTCGAGCGGCTTGAGATTGCCGGCTTTGATCCGTGCCGAAAGCGTTTCGCCCTCGACATATTGCATGACAATAAAGTTAAAACCGTTTTGCTCGCCGATCTCGTGCGTCGTACAGATATGCGGATGTTCGAGCGCGGCGGCGGCTTGCGCTTCACGCAGGAAACGGCGGTTGGCATTGATGTCGATCGATGAATTGGGCGGCAGAATCTTTAACGCGACCAGTCGATTCAGACGCAAATCTTTGGCGAGATAAACCTCGCCCATCCCGCCCGCGCCGAGCATTCTGACGACCTGAAACGAGCCGATCTTTTCGCCTTCTTTTAGTTTCGGTTGTTTCTCAAGCGCCGCAAGCCCGATTTTCGTCGAATCGATAAAGCTGTCTTCTTCGTCGCTGGCGTTTAATAATGTTTCGATCTCCCGGCGAAATTCTTCATTACCCGCGCATTTTTCGTCCAAAAACGCACTTCTCTCCGCCGCGCTTTTTTCTAAAGCGAGATGGAATATCTTACTGATCTCACGCCATTTTTCCTGATTCATCAATAATCGTCAATCGTCAATCGTCAATCGTCAATCGTAAAAACTATCAAATTAACAATTTACGATTGACGATTCACGAAATTCGAGTTTTCAGCCACGCCCGCGCCAGATTCCAATCGCGCAAAACCGTATTGACATGAACGCCCAACACTTCGGCGATCTCTTCATGATTTAAGCCGCCGAAAAATTTCAGTTCGACGACCCGGCTGCGGCGCGGATCGATCTTTGCCAATTCTTCGAGTGCTTCGTCGAGCGCGATCATCTCCGAAGGCTTTTCCATCACAAACACAAACGCGTCTTCCAAAGAAACCTTTTCCGCTGCGCCGCCGCGTTTTTCCGCCTTTGAAGCGCGCGCGTAATCGACCAGAATCCGCCGCATCAGATTTGCCGCCATCGCAAAAAAATGCGTCCGGTTCTGCCACGCGGTTTCCTGTTCGACGAGCCGCAGAAAGGCTTCGTGAACAAGTGCGGTCGGTTGCAGTGTATGTTCGCCGCGCTCGCTTTTCAAATAATGCGCGGCTAATTTTCTGAGTTCCGCGTAAACGAGCGGAACGAGCGCGTCAACGGCGTCACGGTTTCCCGCGTTCAAACTTTGCAGCAACCGTGTCACTTCCTGCGTTTCCGGTATTTTTTCGTCCATCGTGGCTGATTGGATTCAAACTGACTTTTTGCGAATTCCAACCGATTTTAACGCTATTCAAAAAAAAATCAAAAAAAATTTAAGACTTGTGGTGGTTTTTGCCGAAAAACTTCGCGTTATGGGGCGAGAACGAAATTTGTTAAAAAAAGAAAACAGGAGTCGAAAAGAAAATGTTTGTCCCCTTAGAAAAGAAAAACACGATTTTAACGCGCATCGCCGTCGGCGACGAAACCGCCGTCAAAGACTGCATCGATCAATACGGTAATTTGATCTGGGCTTTGGCGAAAAAATTCACCCCGAAACAGGAAGACGCCGAAGACGCCGTGCAGGAGATTTTTATGGAGATCTGGCAAAATGCGGCGCGCTATGATTCGACCAAAGCGTCGGAAGTCACGTTTATTTCGATCATTGCCCGCCGCCGTCTGATCGACCGTCTGCGAAAAATTTACCGTCGCCCGGCGATTCAATCGATCGAAGATGTCTTTGAGAACGCACCGAACGTTTCCGAATCGGAAATGAATACCAAAATTCAGGCAAATCAGGCGGTTGACGCGATGAAAGAGCTGCGCGCCGAACAGCGCGAAATGATGATCCTCAATATTTACGACGGAATGTCGCACGGTGAAATCTCGCAAAAACTAAATGTTCCGCTCGGAACCGTCAAAACTCATATCCGGCGCGGTTTTAAACGAGTCCGCGAAATGATCAGCCACCACAAATTTCGCAAAGAAAATTTTGCGACCGCCTAAATAAAAGAGATTAAAACCGGAGCGCGGAAGGCTCGTCCGCCAGCGTTTGCAAAACGCTCAAAAACACTTCGATTTCCTAAAATGTTGAAGGCAGTCGAAGTGTTTTTTACGCCGCTCGCGCGTCGTGGCGGACGAGCCTTCCGCGCTCCGTTTGAAAATTTTGCTGACCGGCGTTCTGGATAAATTACGGAGTTTTTCCGGTTGACGCACTATTTGCGAATTGGACGAATAAACTCTGAAATTTTGACAAATTTTGAATCTGCCCGCCGGTTTTGTCCGAAAGATATGCATTGAAATAGTAAAAATTATTTTGCTATCGGGAAGACCCGAAAAAATTGAAGGAGTTTAGAAGATGATAAAAAAATTATTAGTTGGATTGTTAAATTTAACGCTTGTTGCCGTGCCGGTTCTGGCATCGAGCCATTCGGAAGCGCCGCTCATCGCGCGCGACCGTTTTGCCGATAATACCGATACTTACGCGTTTCGCAGTATCGAAAAAGGACGCGAGGGTTTCGTCACGCTGATCGCCAATTATATTCCGTTTCAGCAGCCGTCGGGCGGACCGCATTTTTTCCGTTTCGACGATACGGTTCGTTATGAATTCAAAATCGACAACACGGGCGACGGCGTCGAAGATGTCGTTTATCAGATCGAGTTTTTTACCAAGATCAAAAACGGCGAAACCGTTCTCGGACAAGGCGCGGTTAATCAGGACGTCGCGATCACGTCGCTCAAAGACCCCGATTATAACGAGCCGCAAACTTATTGGGTGCGCCGGATTGCCGGAAAGGACAACAAACTTCTCGGCGGCGGATTTGTCGTGCCGCCCGCGAATATCGGACCGAAAGTGACGCCGGATTATGAAGAAAATCTAGGCAGTAAAGCGATCTACGACTTAAACGATAAAAGCGGTCGGATTTTTGCCGGACAGCGCGACGAAGGTTTCTTTATTGATGTCGGCGGCGTTTTTGACGGTTTGAATCTGAAATCGGTCGGTTTCAGCGGCGGTTACGATTACACGAAAGGCTTTAACGTCAGCACGATCGCGCTCGAAGTGCCGATCAAAGATGTGACGAGCTCGGGCAAAACGCCGAAAAATCCGACCGAAAAGGATGCTGTCGTCGGCGTTTGGGCAACCGCGAGCCGCAAAGCGACAACCGTTATCAACGCCGACGGCTCGCGCAAAACCGAGGGCGAATGGCGGCAAATTTCGCGGCTCGGCAATCCGCTCGTCAACGAGGTCGTCATTCCCTTGAAACTAAAAGACGCGTTCAATTCGCTGTCGCCGAAAAACGATGCTGTTGCCGCGCCGTTCGTCCTTGACCCGGAACTCCCGAAATTGATGAAAGCGGTTTTCGGAATCAATATCCCGGCAGCGCCGCGCAATGATCTCGTGCAGATCTTCGCGACCGGAATTCCCGTCAATCCGGTCACGGGACCGAATTACACGACGTTTCTCTCGGATGGTCAGCCGCACGAATATCTGCGTTTGAATGTCGCCATTCCGGTGACGCCGTTTGAAAAGATCAATCGACTCGGCTTGCTCGGAGGTGATGTCGCCGGTTTCCCGAACGGTCGCCGTGTGCAGGACGACGTGACGGATATCGCGCTGCGGGCGGTCGCGGGCGGCACGCCGTTTACGCCCGAAACAAATATCGCGCCGAACAATCAGCTCGGCGACGGTGTCAGCGAAAACGACGTTCCGTTTCTCAATCGTTTCCCGTATCTCGCGCCGCCCAACGCCGGAAATACGCCGAATTATTAAAGGTTAAAAGGGAAAAAGGT
>CADEFG010000098.1:0-4359 GCA_902826505.1 uncultured Acidobacteriota bacterium | reverse complement strand
CGCCGCCCAACGCCGGAAATACGCCGAATTATTAAAGGTTAAAAGGGAAAAAGGTAATGTTGATTTTTGACAACAAACTTTTTCCCTTTTCCATCTTTTCACCTTTTTTCCTTACTAATTTTGTTCGGGTTCAGTGTCCTGCGCCGCGCCCGAACTTAATTTCCCGTTGAATTCGTATCTGGCTTTTTTGCCGTCAATTTCGAGATGCCAGTGCGTAAAATCCGAATAGTCGTCGCAGCCGTTGCCGCGTCCCTGAAAAACCAGAAAATATGTCGTCGGTTTGACGATTCCCGAACGAAAAACTCCCGTGCCGCTTTGGACATTGCCTTTAAAGCGAAATTCTTTATAAAGACTGACGCCCAAACCGGTATCTTTCGTATCGTGAATATCAACTTTATATTGAACCATCTGCACCGGCATCGGCAGAACCAATGTGCCCGTTTTACCGCCCGGAGTTTTGATCGTGAATTTCCAGGTTTTGTTTGTAAATTCATTGACCAGATCGAGCGATGTTCCGAAAACCCACGAATCGCTTTCCATTTCCTTTTTAATTTCGTCCAAACCTTTGAACATGTCAAATCCGGCTTCGGTCATATAAAGATCGGTTTTTTTGTCAAATTCCATCCCGCCGACAACTCCGAGAATAAATTCGGACGGTTTGCCCGTCCAGATCATATAAGTTCCGGCTTCGGCGCAGCACGCGCAAGCCGCGGCATTATTCGCGAAAGAGAGCAGACAGACAACCGCGAAAATCATTATCGAAAAGCGTTTTATCATATTTTTCCTCCGAACAGTTTTGAAAATATCGGTCGTTAGGCGCACGAAAAACTATTTTGGCTGACAGCGCGGACAAAAATAGGTCGAACGTCCACCCTGGACGATCCGTTTGATCGCGCCCGCGCAATTCCCGCACGGTTCTTTTTCGCGGTCGTAGACGCGCCAGTGGTTTTCGTAACCGCCGCCGTAATAACTGCCGTCAATGTTTTCAGGATTGACGTTTAAAGTCGAGCCGTGGGCGATCGATTCCGCCAAAACATCGCGGATCTTCGCGAATAAAACATTCGCCTTGCGGGTCGAAATCTCGTTTGCCGCAATTTGCGGGTTTACTTTTGCCAAAAACAACGCCTCCGACGCGTAGATATTGCCCAAACCGAGAACTTTGGTCTGGTCAAGCAGAAATTCTTTGATGTTTTTCTTGGAAGTTTTTAAGACATCGCGAAAATATCGCGCGTTGAAATCGTCGGAAAATGGTTCGGGCGCGAGTTTTTTCAGTTCTTTTGTTTCGGATAGATTCGCGGTTTCAACCACGCGCATAAAACCGAAATGCCGCTGATCTTGAAAAACGAGCCGCATTTCGTCTTCAAAATAAAAAACGGCGTGCGAATATTTCGGCAATTCGCGCTCAACGGGCAAAAGCATAAAACGTCCCGACATCCGCAAATGCGCGATCAGGGTTTCGGCGTTATCAAGCTCGAACAAAATATGTTTTCCGCGCCGGTGGACGCGTGTGATCGTCGCATCTTTTAACCGCGCGGCAAATTCGGCGGGCGGATTAGCGGGCGCGAGCCTTTCGCGCAGCAGCTCGGCAACGATTATTTTACGTTTTGAAACAAGTTGGTCGAGCGATCTGGCGACAAGTTCGACTTCGGGCAATTCGGGCATAATTCGATTTTGGAGTTTGGATTTTGGATTTCGGATTTTTCAGACGTTTGAATTTAATTGGTTTCTTTCACAGAAAACAGGCTGAATATCAACCTACGATCATAAAATCGTGAGCCAATCCAAAATCCAAAATCTAAAATCCAAAATCCCTAAACCTTTGTGTAATCGGTCAGCGAGGTTTTGTCGCCGAGCACCGCGCCGTCCGTGACGGAAACATTTCTGCCGATGTGACAACTGCGCCCGATGACCGCATTTTTGATTTCCGCGCCGCTCGAAATTCGGGTGTGCGACCAGACGATCGAATTTTCGATGATCGCTTTTTCCTCGACGAGCACGCCTTTTCCGATCACCGAATTGAGAATTCGGGCGTTCGGTTTGATGATGCAATCGTCGTCCAGAAATGATTTGCGGTCAACCACGGCGGCGGTCGCGATTTCCGTCTTGCGCGATTTTTCAAGCTCGAAACCTTTGATCTTTCCGCCTAAAAAATCGTGGTGCGCTTGCAGATAGCTTTCGGTCGTGCCGATGTCGCGCCAGTAGTTTTCCTTTAATATATAAGCGTAAAAAGATTTTTGCTTTTCGAGCAGATCGGGAAAGACGTTATATTCGAACGAATAATTTTCGCCTTCGGGAATCAGCTCCAAAATATTCGGTTCAAGCACGTAGATTCCGGCGTTGATCGTATTGGTCGTCAGATCGGCAAGTTCTTCAGGCTTTGGCTTTTCGCGAAAACGCAGAACTTTATTTTCGGAATCGGTTTCGACCAGCCCGTAAGCCGACGGATTTTCGACCGGCGTCAGCACGATTGTCGCATCGGCTTTTTTCGACTGGTGAAATTCGACGATCTTTGCAATATCCAGATCGGTCAAAATATCGCCGTTGAAAACGATCGTCGTTTCGCGCAAGTTATTTGCCGCGAATTTATAAGCGCCGCCCGTGCCCATCGGACTCGGTTCCGTGACGAACCGCAAATTGACTCCGTATTCCGCCCCGCTTCCGAGCAGGTGTTCGATTTTATCGGGCTGATAGCTCAAGGAAAGCGTGATGTCCTCGATTCCGGCGCGCTGCAGAATCTCGATCTGGTAAAGCAAAAACGGGCGATTTAAAAATGGCACGATCGGTTTCGGCGTGTAAACCGTCAGCGGACGAAGCCGCGTTCCTTTGCCGCCGGCTAAAATTAATGCTTGCATAAACTTTGAAACTATTATAAACGAAAAATACCGATTAAATTTTAAGTAAATTCGGGTCAAAAAGCTAAAACGGAAAACTTTTTTACGAAAATTGTAAAACATTACAAAAATTGTTAAAAGTTGTTGACATATTTTGTAAAAACGTGATAGTTTAGGTTATGTAGGTGGAACAAAAACTTCATCTGCTATTTTTGTCCCATCTAACAAGCGTTGGCTCGCAAATTCAAGTCAAAATTTAGATTCTGCATCAATCAAATTCACAATGAGCTTCGATAAAGTAAAAGCTATGCGAACTGCCGAGCGATTTCTCTCGCAAGGCAAGCTACGTGCGGCGATAACCGAATATAAAAGGATTGTCGAAAACGACCCGAAGGATTTCAGCACGCTCAATGTTATGGGCGACTTATATGTAAAGGGCAATGAATCGGATGAAGCGGTCAATTGTTACACAAAGGTCGCCGAGCATTACAGCAAGCAGGGCTTTGCCCAGAAAGCGATTGCCATTTATAACAAGATTTCGCGTCTTCAGCCAAATTCGGCGGACGTTTCGGCAAAATTGGCGAAGCTTTATCAATTGAAAGGTTCGTTTGCCGAAGCGCGTTCGCATTATGTCGCCCTTGCCGAGCAATATCAGCGCAAGGGACAAAAGGCGGAAGCCCTCGAAATTTGGAAACAGATTGCGCAGCTCGATCCGAACAACACGGAAGTTTATTTAAAGATCGCCGAATTTTGCTGGGCGGACGGAAACAAAGACGAAGCGGCAAAGGCATTTACCGAAGCCGGAATCCGATTATCAAATCAAAATCAGCTCGAATCGGCATTAACGGCATTTTCGCGGGCTTTGGAAATCCATCAATACGATTTGAACGCCTTAAACGGTTTCGTGACAACGCAGGTCAAGCTCGGTTATGCCGATGAAGCGGCAAAAACGCTCGAAGGCATTCTCGAAAAACAGCCGTATAACCGCGAAATCCTTTATCTGCTGGTTGATTGTTACATCGACGTGAATAATCCGGCAGAAGCTGAAAGAGCGGTGATCCGGCTGGTTGAACAAGAACCGGCGAATTACCCGAAATTTTTACAGCTGGTCGAAATTTACGTCAAAAACGATGATCTCAATTCTGCGGTGCGGATTCTGTCAATGTCGTCCGAACATTTGCTGGTTGGCGGCAAACCCGAAGAATTTCTCAAATGGACGAATGAAATTCTGACGCGTAATCCCGAACAGATCGATGCTTTACGTTTGCTTGTTCGTTATTACGGTTGGCAGCGCGATGAATCGGAACTCAAAAAATCTTTGGAAAGACTGGCTGAAATCGCGCGTTTGAAAGATTCGACCGAGGACGAACACTACGCGCTGTCGCAGCTTGTAATGATTTTGCCGCACGAAGGAAGTTACGCCAAACGTTTGCAGGAAATAAATTATCTGTCCGGCAGTGAAGCGACCGAGAGCGGCGAAGATGCCGCCACAGATTTTCAAATTTCCCAAAGCGAGATTCCGACCTTT
>CADEFG010000097.1:9814-11035 GCA_902826505.1 uncultured Acidobacteriota bacterium | reverse complement strand
TTTCGCCAGATCGAATTTATCCTTGTTGCAGAAACAACCCAAACCGATCGCTGAAATGATCGAAATCGCGAGGATTCCGCTCAACAACGAATTTTTTCCGAAAATAATCTCTTTCATCATTGTTTTCATAATTTTCCCTTTTTCATCTTTGAATTAAAAAAACTATTTGTCCTTGCGCCATGGTTGAAGGAGATTGACCCAACTATCGACTGTTCGCTGATATTCGCCCGGACAGCGCGCCGCCCGTTCCTTTGGCAAATAACCGTCGCGCACAAAATATTCGTATTTCGCCGAATCCGAACCGTAAATCATACAAAGCGAATTGTAAAATCGCTGTTCCTGGAGAAGATGTTCATCCGCCATATCGCGTTTGGTCGTAGATTTTTGTTTCGATTCGATATTAAACGCATCGGCGGCGGCAAGCACGGCTTTGACACCGTCATCGCCCAATTCTTTAATATTGATATATGAAGAACAACGGTCGGCGGCATCTTCTTCATTGCCCATCACCGGCAAATTATAATTATGGATCAAGGCGTGACCGACTTCGTGCAAAAAAGCAAAACGGACGGCGGCGAACATTTTTTTGTCGGCATCTTCGGGTTTCATGCCCTCGCTGCGGTAAAGACTGTAAAAATGTTCCATCAATTCATAACAAACCGTGATCGATTGAATTCTCGGGTCGAATTCGGCATTCGGTTCGCCGCAATCTTTCGAGCGTAAATTGATATCTTTTGGCAGGCTCAAGGCTTTATTCAGATCGTCGGCGGCTTTTTCGAGCAGCTTCTCGTTTTTGATTTTCCGGTCAATTTCGTTATACCGCGAGTTTTTTACACCGAGATGTTGGACGATAAAATCACCTTTGTCTTCTTTTTTTCCGAGTTTGTTTAAATTTGATTTTGAATCCGAACTATTGCCCGAATTATTCGCTGCCGGGTTTGTCTGAGAATCTGAATCGACCTTTTCGCTTTCTTTCGAAGTGCTGAAAACACAAGCCGAAACAAACAGCCAAATTGCTGAAATTACAAACAGATTTGTAAGATTTCGGTTTCTAAAAACCATCCGCGAGTTCTGAAAACGCATTCATTTATTTTGATAATTTCGATATCCGTTGGCAGACGAATTGACGCCATTATAACAGGCTTTTGGCAAAAAAAAAGGTTGGTAAAAATTTTTACCAACCTTTTTTTTCAAGCCTTCAACTTCAAAATAAAAATCTGT
>CADEFG010000097.1:0-9804 GCA_902826505.1 uncultured Acidobacteriota bacterium | reverse complement strand
TTGAAGACCCAAAACACGGATTTATTCAGAATTTTCAACCAATTTTACCAAAGTCCGTACTGCCACGGCGGTCGGACCTTTTGCCTGATGCGGTTTTTCGCTATCGTTCCAGGCAGTTCCGGCAATATCGAGATGCGCCCATTTTGCTTTATCAATAAATTCCTGGATAAAAACCGCGCCCATGATCGTTCCGGCTTTCCGCGACGGACCGATATTTTTGATGTCGGCAATGTCGGATTTGATTTGTTTGCTGTAAGCTTTGCTAACCGGAAGCTGCCAAAAATCCTCGCCGGTTTCTTTGCCGCAAGCGATGATATTGTCAACCAACTCCTGATCGTTGCCCATGATTCCGGTATTCAGATCGCCGAGTGCGATAATCACCGCACCGGTCAGCGTCGCCATATCAACGATCGTCGTCGCGCCTTGTTTTTCGGCATAAGCGACGGCATCCGCTAAAACCAAACGACCTTCGGCATCGGTGTTGAGGATTTCCACCGTTTTACCGTTTGAAGCCGTCACGACATCGCTCGGACGGGTTGCTTTACCGTCGGGCATATTTTCGACCGCCGCGACAATCCCGAGAACCGGCACCGTTGGTTTCAAAAGTCCGATCGCCCGCATCGTCCCGACGACGCTCGCGCCGCCTGACATGTCGTATTTCATGGCATCCATTCCCTCGCCGGGTTTGAGCGAAATGCCGCCCGTATCAAAAGTAATGCCTTTGCCGACAATCGCGAGCAACTCGCCTTTTTTAGCGGTGGATTTTTTCGGTTCGTATTTCAAAACGATCAATTTTGCAGGTTGGTCGGAACCGATCGAGACGCTAAGCAGCGAACCCATGCCGAGTTTTGCCATTTTTGCTTCATCAAGAATCTCGCATTTCAAACCGGTTTCTTTAGCGATCGTTTGCGCCCGTTTGGCAAATTCGGTCGGATGTAAAATATTTGGCGGTTCATTTGCCAGATCGCGCGTAAAATTCATCGAATCGCCGATAATTTGTCCGCGGCTCAAACCGTTTTTCAAATCCGCCGCGTTCGCGCCTTCGACACAAACCACCAAACTCTCCACGGTTTTGTTATTTTTATCTTTCGTGCGGTATTTATCGAGTTCAAACTGGCTCGTTACAAAACCCTGCGCGGCATTTTGCGCCACTTCGGTCGGATCGCCGTCATTTCGCGGCAGCAAAGCAAAACTTTTAACGTTTCGTTTTCGCAAAAATCGCGTCGCCGTTCCCGCAACAATTGCCACGCTCGCCGGTTTGTAATCCGACTTGTCGCCGACCCCGATCAATAAAAGCAGTGAAGCTTTGACCTTGCCTTTTGCCGAAAAACGAATGAGGGCGGTTTCGCCGACATCGCCTTTAAATTCTTCGTTTTTGATCACCGACGAAATAATTCCGCCGGTTAATTTATCAAATTCCTTAAGCCCGCCGCCCGATGCTTTTTCATCCTTAAAAACCGTAACTGCCAAAGCATCAACATTGGCTTCCTGAAAATTTGCCGTAATTGCTTGAGTTTTCATACTTTTCCTCTGAATAAAAAAAATTATACCTGCAAAAACATCTTAAATCTATAACTTACCTTAACTTTTCTTTCAACTCCTGACGCGTTTCTTTTTCAACCGTCCGCTTCATTTCGGTTTCCCGCTTGTCATAAAGTTTTTTGCCCTTTGCCACCCCGACTTCAAATTTTATACGCCCGTTTTTCAAATAAATCCGGGTGATGACGAGCGTCATTCCCTTTTGCGTCGTTTCCCTTTCAAGTTTAAGAATTTCTTTTTTGTGAAGCAATAACTTACGGGTCCGCAAGGGTTCGTGATTTTCCCGATTGCCGTGCGAATACGGCGAAATATGCGCGTTGAGAACCCAGATCTCACCGTCGCGCACCGAAACATACGAATCCTTGAGCTGAATCCGACCGCTCATCACGCTTTTGACTTCGGTTCCTTTGAGTGCGACTCCGGCTTCATATTTGTCCAAAATATGATATTCGTGAAAAGCGTGACGGTTGTTGACAATATCTTTTCCCTCGACCGACATAAACTATTATTTTGCCAATCATTTATGTTTGAGGCAAGTAAAAAAGAACTAAATCATTTGACAATACTATTTTAGGTTTTTAAATTAGTAAAGAAAGTTGGGAGATCGTCTAATGGTAGGACTGCAGAATCTGGATCTGCCTATCGGGGTTCGAATCCCTGTCTCCCAGCCAACTTTTATGAATGAATGGTTTGAAACACAAGTCCGGGTTCGGTATGCCGAAACCGATCAAATGGGCATCGTCCATCATTCAAATTATCTAGTTTGGTTTGAATTTGCCAGAAGCGAATATTGCCGCGCCCGCGGTTTTTCCTACAAAGAAATGGAAGAAAAAGATAACGCGCTGATGGTTGTCGCCGAAGCCTACTGCCGTTATAAATCGCCCGCCTATTATGAAGATGTTCTGACCATCCGCACAAAAATTCCCGAAATTCGGAGCCGCAGTATTCGATTTATTTACGAAATTTATCGCCCGTCAGACCAGATCTTGCTTGCCGAGGGCGAAACGCTTCACCTTGTCACGGACGAGAACAAAAAAGTCCGCAGTTTGCCGGCGATCTACAAAGAAAAACTTTTGCAGGAAATCGACGATCAAAACACTTTTCCCGAAAACGAAGCCCCGCACTAATTTTATTTTTTCTTGACAATCACCAATGTTATATCGTCACCGGCGGGCGCGGTTTGCGTAAAGCTCGAAAGCGCCGATTCGACCTTATCGCGTAAACCCGAAGCTGACGCGGTGAGATTTTTGCTGACCACTTGCGAAAGTCTTTCCATTCCGAATTCCTCGCCTTTGAGATTGGCGGCTTCGTTGACGCCATCGGAATAAATCACCAGCGCTTCACCAGATTGTAGTTGGGTTTCACCGATTTCATACTCTGCCATCGGCATAATGCCGAGCGGAAAGCCACCCGATTCGAGCTGTTCAACTTTTCCGTCAATTCTTCCGATCAAGGGCGGATTATGACCCGCGTTGATATATTTAAAAGTTCCGGCAGCCGGATCCAATTCCGCGATAAAAAGCGTCACAAAGCGATTTGCCGGTGTATTTTCGGAGAAATATTGCTTGACCGAGGTGACACTTTCAGCCCGCGAGCTTTTGGCGGCAACCTGTCCGTGAATCGCCGCGTGCAGGGACGACATCAAAAGCGCGGCGGCGGTTCCCTTTCCCGAAACGTCGCCGAGCGCAATCAACATTTTGCCGTCGTGACGCGAGATAAAATCGTAATAATCGCCGCCGATCTCATAACACGAAAAAGAGATTCCCTGAAATTCGTAACCCGCCATGACGGGCGGTGCCGACGGCTGAAAGCTTTGCTGAATTTCGGTCGCGAGTTCGAGTTCGCGTTCCATCCGTTCGCGTTGAAAACGTTCTTCCAGCAAACGAGCATTTTCGACGCGAATCGAAGCGACCGAAGCCAGGGTCGTTAAAATATTTAGATGTTCCTCGCTGAAAGTCGCTTCAGTCGTTGGCGAATCGGCATAGACAAGCCCGAACACCTCGTTTTCATTGACGCTCAGCGGAACCGCTAGAACCGAACGAATTCCGAGCAGCGCCATTGTTTGGCTCGCATAACGCGGGTCGTGCTGCGCATCCGCCGTCAAAACCGATTTTCCGTTCTTTAAAACTTCGTCCATGACCGTCCGGCTGATGCGCACTTCTTCGATTGTTTCGTCTTTGCCGCGAACGCGGGCGACAGTAATTTTCATCCCGCCTTCGGCTTCTTCGTCGCGCAGCATGATCACACAGCGCTCAGCCGGAACGGCTTCAAAAACCAGCGAGGCAACCTGATTTAGGGTTTCGTCCAAACCACTCGACGAAAGCAGTGCGATCCCGACCTTGCTGATCAAACCCAAAAGCTCATTGCGCGTCGTAAATTGCGAGTCGAGAAACTCGGCGGTCGGATTTTTTTGCGGCGAAAGCGCAATTGTTTTCGAGGGATCAAGCGCTTCGGTATGATCGGCGATGAGGGTCGCGTTGCGGCTCTGACGCAAACGCTCATCTTCAAAAACAATAACGGTCTCACCGATTTGAATCTCGCCGCCGTTCATCAGCGGGATCGGCATAGAAACAACCGTTCCGTTATAGCGCGTCCCGTTTGCCGAACCCAAATCCTGCAGCCAAAACGCATCGCCTTCTTTGCGGATTTCCGCATGGAGACGTGAAGCAAAGGCATCGGGAATACAAATATCGCTGCGCGCCGAACGCCCGATCGTGGTTCGCAAACGAGTTAAAAAAAACTTTTCGGTTTGAAAATCGGAATTTTTAACAATAAGTTGGGGCATATTTTATCAATTTACTAAAAAAATCATTCGGTAATTTCTTTTGCCACCCGTTGTTTCCCGTAAATCACAACCGTTCCGCCAACTAAATCCTGCAGTGCCCGACCTTTTTGATTGAGAGCGGAAAACAAAAAACCCAAACCGAAGGTCAAAGCCGTCAGCAAATAACCGATCGTGTGGCGAAACAGCAGTTGTAAAAATGTGGCTGGACTGCCGTCTTTTTTAACGATCCTGATTCCGGTCAACATTTTTCCGATGCTTTGACCACTGAACATCGGGAAAATCACAAAATTGGTGACACCCAATAAGAACATGATCAGCCAGCCGGAATTGCTCAGCTCGCTATTCAACAATTTCATACCGTCAACGCCGTAAAATCTGCCGAGCAAAAGGCTGATGACGGGTATGCAAACCAGCAAAATATAATCAATCAAAAACGCGCCGCAACGAAGCAAAAACGGTGCTTTGAGCCGTTCGGCATCGAAATTTACAACTATTTGTTCGGGTCTGACTCTTTTTACAGGGATGTTATTTTCCGCTTTCGCACTCATATTTATCAACTTTTTTCTCGGCTTTTCGCGCAACTCGAACGATTTTTATCCAATCGTAAAATGCAAAGTTGTATCTCCCAGTCTGATTTTGTCGCCGTTTGTCAATGAATGCGGCTGGTGCGGCAATAAACGAATCGAGTCATTCAAAGCCGGGAGAAGCGTCGTCCCGTTTGATGAACCTAGATCCTCGACCAGAAAACTATTGCCTTCACGCCAAATTCGGGCATGGCGGCGCGAAATTTTCGTTTGCGGGTCGTATTTCGACAAATCGACTTCGGGAAAAATATTCGACATCGGATCGCGTCTGCCGAGCAGATTTTCGTTTTTTTCCAAACGAAAACTCGTAGGTTCGAGCTCGCCCGTGGCAACGATCATCAGTTTTGCCGTAAGCGGCTGAACGGCAACTGAAGGCTGCGAAAAGTTTTGCTGGGCGATCGGCTGCTGAGCGCCGCAAAAGGCGCAAAAGACATCGGTCGCAACGATTTGTTTACCGCAAAAACCGCAGAAAACCGCTTGTTCGGAAAAAGCCAGCGTTGAAGGCGCGGCTTTAATACCGTAAGTTACTTTGCCGATCTGCAAATTCGCCAGATGATCTTTTAAGGCATCCCGAAAATCGGCGGCTGATTTGAATCGGGCTTCGGAATTATATTCGACCGACTGCATTAAAATTCGTTCGATCTGGTCGGAAAGCTGCGAATTTATCTGGCGCGGGCGCGGATTTTTCTGAAAATCAAAAATCAAAAGCGGGTTGCTTTGCGGATCGGCACCGGTCAAAAGATGAAACATCGTCGAGCCAAGCGAATAAATATCCGAACGCGGCTCGACGTTGCCGCTGAAAAGTTCGGGGGGCGCATAACCCATCGTGCCGACTGCAGTGACGCCTTTTTCTTCCTTGTTGACCCACCGCGCGATCCCGAAATCGATCAGCATCACTCGTCCGGAATTTCCGTCGATCATCACATTCGCCGGTTTTAGATCGCGGTAAACGATCGACGGTTCGTGATTATGCAGATAACTCAAAACATCGGCAATTTGGATCGCCCATTCGGTCACGCTCTTTTCGTCGATCCGACCTTCGGGCGCAGACCGCAGCCGTCCAGCAAGATCGCCGCCCGAAATATATTTCATCACCAGATAAAAACGCGCTTCTTTTTCGTCAAAGAAATAATCATAGATCGTCGGGATTGCCGGGTGGTCGAGCGAGGTCAAAAGCAGCGATTCGCGTTTGAAATCGCTGATCGCTTTATCCTGCTGGTCGGATTCGATATAAGATTGCACCATTTCCTTGACGGCGCGCAGCACGCCGCCAAGATTCCGGTCGTTGGCAAGATAAACCGCGCCCATGCCGCCGCCGCCGATCTTTCGGACGATCTCGTAGCGCCCGTTGAGAATCACTCCTTCGTCGAGCGGTTTCAGTTTCGCGGATTTGCGTCCGTCGGTATCGGCATTTCCCATATTCGGCGTCGTAAACGAGCGACCATCTTTCGAAATCTCTTGAGGTTCAGATAGTGGTGCGTTTTCCGCCGCTGACAAAACTTTCGGTTCGGCTTCAAGCGGTGTTTGTGGAACATTCTCGGTTTCGTCCTTTTGAAAGATCTGAACCGAATCGAATTTTTTCGGTTCGTCCCCATTTTCCAGAACCAACGGCGCATCGGGCATTCCGATCGGCGGCTCGAATGTTTGAGGCTGGGGTTGTTCGATCGTTTCTGAATTATTTTCAGTTTCCGAGGAAAGTTCGGCACCCGCCGGGGTTTCAGGCTTATTTAATTTTTCTTCGTTGGAAACATTTGGTTCCGCCCAAATGCTTTGTGAATCGAACTGCGGAGAACCGATGAAATCTTTCGAATTACCGGCAATCGGCTCGGAAATATCCGATTTAAAATTTTCCTCAACAATATTTGTCGAAACATCGGCGGCGACTTTTTCTTTGATCTTTTCATCTTCGATTTGCGCCGCCGGCGTTGAAAACTCTTCAAATACAGGAGTTTCCCCAGCCTCGTCAATGGATTCCGAAACTACCGGTTTATAACTTAGGGGTTCTGGTTCCGGATTTTCAAAGGATAATGATTCATTTTGAGCAACCGTTTCAATAGGGTCCGTTTCTACTTGAATATCCGAAACCGCCGCTATCTGGTCATTTTCACTTGAAATTTCGTCTTCAAACGGCGGCGGTGAAACCAAGATCTCTTCATCGCGATTCAATTCAAAATCCCGATCCTGAGCCACCGATTGACTTGGCACTTCTGAATGGTCTTCGATTTCGTTTGGTTCGTCAAAAATAACCGGCGCGGGCACATCAGTTTCCTTTTCAGCGACCATTGTTTCAACGGGCGTTTGCGGCGTTTCGACCGGCGATTTTGGTACGTTATCTTCAAAAACCTTGGGTAGCGGCACGGGTAGGCTCTTGCTTTCATCCATAATTTCAGCCGGGATTTCGACTGAATCGGTTTTCATTGTCCAATTTTCCGAAGTATTACCTGCCGAAAAACCGACTGCTTTTCGTGGTTCTTCATCAGTTGGAATTTCGATTTTTTCCTGATTGTTGATGATCGGCTCGCCGGGCGTTTCAACGATCGGCGACTCCATTTTGTCTTTTGCCGTTATCTGATCCAAAGCCGATTTGTTGATATCAATTGCCGGCATATCAACAATAGTTTCCGACATCGAACTATCATCAACCGAAGCGATCGGCTTTAAGGAAATTCCGCAAAACGGACAAAACACATCTTCTTTGGCGACTTGTTCGCCGCATTCTGGACAATAGGACATTATTTTAAATTATTATCTAAACTAAAATCTGTTTAATTTTACTTTTATTTACTAACGTTAAAACGTAAAAAAGTCTTACCCACGATAATTTCATCACCGTCGTTCAGCATATTCGGACTGCCCGGAATTAAACGTCTTCCGCGGTTGATGTAAGTGCCGTTGGTTGACCCCAAATCCTCGACCGAAAATTTACCGTTCAAATGAATGATTCGGGCGTGGCGTCTCGAAACTTTGGCTTCCGGGTCATGTGCATCCAAATCCACGTCAGGGAAAATTCCGTTGTCGGCATCCCATCGACCGATATAAGATTCCTCGGCGGTTAATTTAAACTGTTTACCGACCGATGCTCCGCGTTCGATGGTCAGGGACGAATGAACACCTTCGATACTTTTTTCCAAATTTTGTTCAACAGGCGTCGGTTCGACTTGTTCGATAATCGGTTCGATCCCGATTGAAGTTACACTTGCCACGTGAAAAGCCGGTTCGGAAAGAGGCGGTTGATAACTTTGCACATTAAATTCATTATTATTATTGCTTGAAGATTGCAAGTTTGTTCCGCATTCATCACAGAATTGCGAACCGTCCAAATTTTCCGTTCCGCAAGTTTGGCATTTCATCATTTTCTTTTTTCCTTTTTCTTGCGATTAAATTTTTAAATTATTAACTTATTTATGGCAAACTCATTTTAACCTTAAAATGCACGTTCGTAAATCGTAAATCAATTATCCGGTAGCATCAAACGATTTTTTATTGTTAAAATCGTAAATTAAATCCAAATTCGCAGGTTACTTTTTTGAAACTATTCGGAATTTTTTGACGTAGTAACGCTTTGACGCGGGACAAGCATTAATTTGCGTTAAAATTCATAAACCTAAAATAAATCTTCGTTTAAAGGGGAAAGAAAAACTATGGCAGTGAGCCGTAAAGGAAAAATCATCATCGGCGCGTCCGTTGCTGTTTTATTATTAATCATCATTATTGTCAGTATTTTTGCGACCCGAAAGGACACACCCGAAGTGACGGTCGTCAAACTTGAAAAAAGAAAAGAGCTTCGCTCAAACGTCACGGCTTCGGGCGAAATTCGCCCGATTCAGTTTATCAACCTGACCAGTGAAGTTCAGGGCAGAATCGAGGAAATCTTCGTCAAAGAAGGACAAGCCGTGGTCAAAGGTCAGGAACTTGTTAAACTCGATCCGACCCAACTTGAATCTAGCACCGACGCGCAACTTGCTTCATTGCAAGCATCGCAAACCGATGCTCAGGTTTCGCGGTCGCAGGTCGTTGCCGCACAAAACCAATATTCGCAGGCACAGCAAGGTTTGATCGCCTCGCAGGCTTCGGTTGATACGGCAATTCAGCAAGTCAATACGCAAAGACAAAATGTTGTTGCCGCCCAAACCGAAGTTGATAAAGCGCAGGTTGATTTGAATACGGCGATTCGGGAACTAAAAAGAACCACCGAACTTTTGGAAGCGGGTGTTGCTTCACGATCCGAATATGATTCGGCAAAGGACAAAGTCGATCAGGCACAAGTTGGTTTGAGAAATGCTCAATCGCGTCTAAAATCAGCCCAATTAGGGGTCAATGAAGCTGAAGCGCGGGTAAAGGAATCAAGAGCGCGCGCGAACCAGCAAGTTGTCGCGGTGCGTGATGCCAAACGCGGCGTTGACACGGCGAATTTAAGCGCTGAATCGAGTCAGCAGCGTTCTAACCAACAAGCCGCGATTTTACGCGGTTCAAAAAGTCAGCGTGACAAAACTCTGCAAGTTGCGCCGATCAACGGCGTGATCGCCGATATTCCCTCGAAGGTCGGAACATTTGCGGTCGCCAATCTTTCTTCGACACCGCTTCTGACAATTGCCGACATGTCGGGCATCAATATCGAAGTTAAGGTTGACGAAACCGAAATTGATAAAGTCGAAGTTGACCAACCGGCAAAGATCAAAGTTGACGCGTTCGGCGAAAAAGAGATCACCGGCAAGGTTATTCAAAAAACGCCTCTGGCAGTCGGCAAATCGCAAACTTCTGGCGGACTCTCGACCAACATCAATGTTCAGGAAGCCAAAGAATTTCGGGTCGTCATCGAATTAACCGATATTCCGACCGACATCCGCGAAGGTTTACGCCCGGGAATGAGCGCGACCGCTGTCATCACCACGAAAA